>JACCQV010000618.1 GCA_013813945.1 Deltaproteobacteria bacterium
ATCGAGCAGTCCCTGGCTATGCGATCCAACCGAAGCCACGACCGTGAACGTGTAACACGAGCACGGTCCCATGTACCCGGCGGCACGCGGCAAGCGTGGGCAGCCACGCGTCATCACTCCCGCCGACGAGGCACAGCGCCGGCCCACCGTAGCCCCAGGCCCTCGCGACCAGCTGTGCGACGAAGCCTGGCGTGATCTCGAGCGCTACGCTTGGCAACAGCCTGCCGCCGATCGAGGCGTCCGCGGGAGGTACGAGCGGCTCGTCGAGGCGGACAATCAGGGCGCCGGGCGGCACCGCGGGACGGTGCGCGAGCGCCTCGTCCGCAATCGTTCGCAGCAGCGGAATGCGGAGCGCTGGCGGAGGCGAAGCAGTGGACCACGTCGTGGGCACGACCGGTCGTGATCTCGAGGTCTGCGATCCCACGGTGAGCGCAGCACAGGCTCCACCCAGGGCCCGACATGCGACGAGCGTGGTGCCCGTCGCGGTGCCGAGCCTCCGCCCATCCACCGCCACCCGGTGGTCGGTCAGCATCGGTCGTACGTCGAGTGCGGCGAGTGCGACCGACAGCAGGCTCGACGCGCCGACGGTATGGCCGAAGCTCGTGAGCGCGGTCGCCAGCGGCACGTGTTCGCCCACCACGCTGCGCAACGCCGCGAGCTCGCGCTCGTCGGTGGCGACTGGACCCGTTCCCTGCCCGATGATCGCTGCCGCGTCGCGAGCTGGCACCGCAGACAGCACCTCCGCGAGTGCATCGACTGCGTCGCGATCGTGCGCGAGCGCCGGTATCGACACTCGCGCCAAGCCATCTCCTTCGCAGGCCCGGACCAGCCGCAGCGCTACCGCCGCCTCACCGGGAACGAACCCCGACGACGTCGGTTGCCACGGTGCTGGTTCCATCGAGAGGACGCGAAGGACCTCGAAGTTGTCGTGGTTCGCACGGGACAGCACGTCCACGGCGAGCACGATGACCTCTTGCTCCCCGGCCTCGATCCGCGTCAGCGCGAGCCACAGCGCGTGCAGTCCCGACGCACACGCGGCGCTCGCGACCGGTGCATCGAAGCCGAGCGACGCAAATGCGCTGCGCCAGGCGACCTCGTCCTCGTCCGCGCCGCCGTTGCACGAAGCGACGATGATCGGTACATCGCGCCTGCCTTCGAGCTCGCCCAGTGCTGCCCTCGCGAGGGCCTGCCAGCGAGCGGAACCGCGCAGAAGCGGATCGATCCCACGTGCGGCGAACCCGACCGTGCAGGTCGCGCGCGGTGACGGGCTCCATGGCAACGCACGCGGTGGCGCGAGCGGGCTACCTGCGCGGATGTCCGCGGCGGATCCCTGGGCGGTGCACAGGCCGATGCCGGCGACCGCGACGGGGTTCACGCGGCGAGTATGTCACCAGCGGTGGCGCCACAAGAGGTCGAGGCCGAAGAACCCACGGTCACCACCGGTCAGCTCGACGGTGCGATTCGGCTTCCAGTAGTACTCGACCTTACCCTGGCCGGCGTTCTCGTCGGGACGACTGTCGATCCGTCCCTCGAACGTCACGTACGTCTTCTTCGTGGCCCATGTCCCTGCCGTGCACGAGCTCGAGCTCTGCCCTGCCCCCGGCTTGCACCCGATCTGAACACGGCTGAGCACGCGACTGACCAGTGGCACTTTCTTGAGCCACTTGCCGGCGAACGTCGACGCGACCGACGCGCCAAATCCAGCCGCTGCCTCCGCCGTCTGCTTCGACGGATCGCCACCCGGTGCACCGCCGAGAAAAAATCCGAGGAGCTGGCCCTGCGTGTAGATGCCCGGCTCGCTGGTGAACTGCGGTTCGACCCGGTCGATCTGACTCAGGCGAGTCGAGGCCTGGACATACGTGGTGACGTCGGGGAAGTCGTGCGCGAGCTTGAAGTCGATCAACGCATCGGTCGTGCCGTCGAACGCAACCTGACCGATCTCCACACGGTAGCGATGGCCCGCGATCACGAGGGTCGCCGTGTCGACGCCAACCTGGCCGTCGAGCCCGAGCGTGTCGCCGACGGAGACCTGGACCTGGCCGCTGATCGAGCCGACGACCTGCAGCTCGGGCATCGTGATCCGGGTGGGTTCGATGCTGACGGCCGCGATGATCAGCGGCCGCTGCGGTGCGCGTGCAGCACGCTTCGGTAGGGGAATCGGCCGATCCACGAAGATCAGATCCTCGGGCGCGGCGGCGTCGAGCAGTGCGTTACCCGACTGCTCGGGTACGGCGATCGAAGCGCGCGAGACCCGAAGGTCGCCGACCCAGGTCCGGCCCTCACGGCTGAACGTGCCGGTGACGCGACCGTTGATGACCGGCGCCAGCGCGATGATCGGCGAGAACTTGGTCACCTCGCCGAACACCCTGGCGTTGACGAGGTCCGTGGTCGTGGCCTCGAGCTTGATGGTTCCGCCGCCGATCTTGCCGTCGAGCTTCGCGGTGACGCCGCCGTCATCGAGGTCGATCCGGATGTCGGCGGCGCGCAACGTGCCAACGGTCGGCGCGATCGGAACGCGTCCGTTGATCAGATGCAGGAACCCGGTGATCGAGCCGAGCGAGGGATCGAGCCGATTGACGACGAGATCCGCCTCGAGCTTGCCGCTCGCACCGACGAGCGGGCCCGGGAGGAACACGGCGAGCGGTGCGATATCGAAGTTCGCGACTTTCATGCGCAGCTTCACGGACGCCAGCTGATCCGGGCGACCGCTCGCATCGACGACGAGCGTTCCCTTGTTCTCCTCGGACGCGGTCAAGTGGACCTTGCCCCCGCTGCCGTCCCAGCTCGCTTCCAGATGGAGCGCCGTCAGCATGGGAAGTGGCCTGCTGACGAGTCGCGGCTTGACGCGCACCGCGAGTAGATCAACCGTCGCAACCACCGTGGGCACGGTGATCGTGCCGGCGATCACGACCTTGCCCTCGACGGTTCCCTCCAGCACGTCCATCCGACCGAAGATGCCAAGCACCTCGCGTGCGGGGATCCGCGGGATCGTCATGGTCCCGGAGACCCGCGATGCGAGCTGCGCCTTCGGGTCGGCAATCCAGTCAGCGAGCCTGACCGGCGAGTGGGCATCCGGGAGATCGAGCAGCAGCCGCGTGCCGCTGCCGACACGCACCGTCGCATCGGTGCCCTTGTCATCGGCCCGAGCGATCAAGGCGACGTCGAGATCGCGCTTGATCATGCCGCCGTGGATGCCGCGGACCCTCGCCTTGACGTCGACCGATGAACCGCCTGTGCCGACGAGAATCTCGGCGTTTGCGCGTCCCGAGTAGGGCGCGTCGATCCCGAATCGTGCGAGCAGCCGACCATCGAAGGCGACATCCGTCGTGCGGATGGTCGCGCGATGGACAACACCCGGGCCGAGCGCCTTCCACGCGATGGGATCGAAGATGCGATCGGGAATCTGCAGCCGGATCTCGGCGTCCGCACCACCGAGCGTGCCGACCTTGGCCTTGGCCATCGCGTCGACAAACCCGGCGTCCGTGAGCGAGAGCGTCACGTCGGCGTCGACCATGCCAGCCGGCGTCGGCACGTCGCGGATCGCCAGCGAGCCGCTGGGCACGCCCGCGTGGATCACGAGCGTGCCATCCGCCGTGCCAGCGACCCGGCGATCGGTGAGTGCCGCCAGGTCGAGACGCTCCACACCGATCGTGACGGCGTGCAGGTCGCTGCGCCTGACCCGCATCCAGGCCGCTGCGTCGGTCAGATCGACCGGACCATCCACGACGAGCGCAAGCCGGGCTCCGCCGACCGTCGGGCTGGCGACATGACCCTCGAGCGTGACCCGCCGGCCGTCGACCGTCAGCTTGCCTTCAGCGTCGATGGGGAGCGTGTCGGGCCCGATCGAGAACTTCTTCACGACGACGTTGCCCCCACCGGACCACTTCATGCCGACGCGCGTGATCGCGACGTCCGCATTCGCCGTGCCTCGATACGCCGGATCGATCAACGATGCCGGGATCTCGCGCGCCACGACGTTGGCGACCAGGTTCTTCGTGAGCCTCCCCACCGTCGCATCGACCGTGATCTGACCGTTGCCGCGGCCAACGGGGGCGGTCTTCACTCCACGGACGACGATGTCGTGCGGACCGATCGCCACCGTACCGCCATCGCCGCTCAGCTCACCTTTTTCTGTGCGCACGCGGTGAGGGCCGAGCACGACCTCGATCACGTTGCCAAGTGTGATGATCGCCGACGCATCGACAACGACCGGAGCCATCGCGAGGCGCGCCTGCCCGGAGACCTCGATCTTGCCGTCGTTTCGCGCCTTCGCGTCGACGGTGAACGATCCGATCGGAGAGCCCGCGTTGACGACGCCCCCGATGTCGGCGTGCACCGTGCCGCGAACTTCGCGGCGCCCCGGGCCCTCGGAGATCGTGAGTGCAAGCCGAGAGCTCAACGTCCCGATGCGTTTGTCCTCGAACACGATCCGGCCGCCGCGCACCGTGCCGCCGACCACGAGCTTCGCTCTGGGGCCTTCGACGAAGCCGTCGATGTGGAGCTCGCCCTTCACCGGAGCGAGCCCGCCACTCGCCGCGGATGGATCGAGCGTGCTGGCGCCCACCAAGGTGCGCTCGATGAAGACGTCGTCACCCTCGCGACGCACACCGCCGAGCACCGCCAGGCGCGACTGGCCGGCGCCCGCTGCGATGACCAGCACCGAGCCGCCGTCCTTGGTTCCATCGACGGCGACGATGGCGTGCCCCCGGATCACCCTGCCCGGCTCTCCCGTGGTCCCGATCGCTGGTGCGCCGCGGTTGACCTCGAGGGTCATGTCGCCTTCCTCGAGGCGTACCGCGCCATTCGCGATCACGGTGCCGCTCATGTGGACGCCGTCCGTGGTCGCCGCGACGACGACCGTTCCGGTGCCGTGGATGTGGCCGTTCGTGATCCGCCCGAGATCCGAGCCTCGCGCACTGATCACGCCGCGCGCCGAACCGGTCATGACATCGACCAGCCCAACAGCGTCGATCGACGTGGCGCCCACGGTGCCTGCGAGCTGGAGGTGGAGCCCTTCGACCTTGTGCGCCGCGGTGACGACCCGGAGGTTGACGTTTCCTGGCAGCTCGATCCCAGGGACCAGCTTCGCGATCGCCTCTGGGGTGGCGTGGACCGTGACGGAGCCCGACATCGCGTCGACGTTGACGGACGTCGCGATGACCTCGACCCCGCCGACCGCGATTCGCGCGAACGGAATCGTGATGAGGTCACCCACCTGGGCGCCAATCGCCACCGTGATCGGTGCGTTGCGTTCGCGCCAGGTCGCGGCGACGTTCGCATTCGCGGTGACGTAGCCACCCGGCAGGATGTTCACGGACGCCGTCGCCGATCCGTTGTCGAGTGTCAGCGGACCCTGCGGCGTCTCGATCACGGCCGAGATCCCCCGGACTTCGAGCTTGGGAATCTCGATGTTCATCGAACCCGGCGGCGGCGGCGGCGGCGTGGGGATCGTCTGCGTGCGCTTGGTGACGACGACGTCTTCGATGAGCAGGCGGTCGATATGCGCGGTCTTCGTCAGCAGCGGCAACAGCTCGAGCTCGAGCTTGACGGATCCGACCTTCACGAGCGGCCCGTGATCCATGTCGAACACCACGATATCGGTGACGACCAGCGTGCCGAACACACTGCCTTCGAGCTTGCCGACCCGCGCGCCTCCCGGGAAGTTCTCGAGCAGCGTGGCCTCGATCTGCTCGCGGACCAGATTCCGCCCCCAGTCGGTGTGCAGCACGATCAGGACTGCGATCACCGCCACGATGGCGAGCGCGAGCGTGCCGAGCACGATCCGCTTCAGCCACCGCAGCGCGCGCTTCATCAGTACGACTCTCCGACGCCGAAATGCAGGGTTACATTCTGTCCCAAGATAGAATCCGGTGAGCGCTCGGGGGGAGCGGTGCGATTGAGCCGATACCCCACGTCGATCCGCAGCTTTAGCCCGGCGACCTGGCCATAAAGCCCGGCGCCGACCGCCCAGTGTAGCCCGAAGGGGTCGAGGTCGGCATGATTCTCGACGACGTCGCCCCCGTCGAGGAAGATCTGGGTTCCGACCGGGATGCCCACGTTCCCCAGCGGCACGCGGAGCTCCCCTCCGGTCTCGATCAGGCCGATTCCACCGATCACCACGAATGCCGGCTCGCCGTCGTCCAGACCGGGGGCCGTGGGCGACAGCCGACGGTGTGGAAAGCCGCGCTGGCTGCTGGCGCCGCCCGAGTAGTAGCGCTCGGTCACCGGAACGTCACCGAACAGCAGCCCCAGGCGGCCGCGAGCGGCGAACACGATCTTCTTGCCGACGGGCAGGTAGACCCGGAGCTCCGGTGTGACCTGGGTGTACGTGGTCGCGCCGCCCATGATCGGAGACCCCTGCGCCGCGCGAAGCGATGCGAGGAGACCGAAGTGCGGTTCGAGACGGTTGTCGCGCAGATCCGCTTCGAGCGACATCTCGACCGCGCCGCGGCGCTGATTCTCATCGAGGTTGAGCCTCGTGATGTCCGCGGGGGCGGTCAGGAACACCTCGTCGAACACCAGGTACTCGAACAGCAAGCCGACGCGGCCGAGCAGCCAAGGCGCACCCAGCGGCGTGCTGACACCGGCGCGGAACCGCGGGCCGTACGTCCGGTAGGCCTCGAGTGTCAGGTAGTCCGCGCTGGCCTCGAGCTCACCGGTCACGTTGGGCGCGAACATGTCGAGCCGTTTCGCCGACACGAGTGCGCGGAGCTTGAGGCGCGGATCGGCGAGCTGGTGCGTGAAGCTGAGTGACGGACGGAAATCCGACGCCAGGGTCCACAGCGGATGGGCACGTGGGATCACGCTGATGCCGACCCTGCCTCGGACCTCGGCGGTGACCGGGTCGTACCCCAGCCCGAACCCGTAGCGCAGCTCGCGCAGCTTGCCGAGCGTCACGGAGATCTTGACCGGCACGACACTGCCGGCACTGCGGTCGGGCTCGATTCGCACCGTCGAGAACCGACCGAGGTCGTAGAGCGCGCGCTGGGACCGGGTGATCGCCGCGGCGGAGTACGGATCGCCCGTGCTGAAATCGAGACGCCCCATGATCGCGTCCGCGAGCTGACCCTCGGTACCGCTGATCGCGATGACGCCGAACGTCGCCCGGGTTCCGGCTTCGATCTCGTAGCGCGCCGTTGCGACCCCCTGGGCCTTGTCGGCCAGCACCGCGGCCTGGAGCTGGACGTGGGGATACCCCGCATCCTCGATGAGCCTGAGCAGCACCTGCTTCGCAAGGTCATACGCGGTGTAATCGAACGGCTCACCGTCCTTCAGGGCGACGACCGAGCGCGCGCGCGCCGGCGAGATCTCGGGCGGCAATCCCCGGATCTCGACCTGCGTCTTCGAACGTCGACCTTCGACGACCTTGAAGATCACGGTCTGCGCGATCGTCTTGTTCACCGTCCTGGTCGCGATATGCGAGGTCACCTCGACCTCGAAGAAGCCGAGCCGCAGGTAGGCCGCGCGGATCCTCTCGGTGTCGATGCTGAGCTGATAGGGATCGAGCGCGCGCCCACCCGCGAGCGCGCGGTGGAGTGCGAGTCCCTTGATGGTCTCGTCCCTGTCGAGCGCCTTGCTGCCCTCGATCTTGATCGCGGCAAGCCACTCGTCGCCCGGCTTGCGAACGCGGCCCGGCGTCGTCGAACAGCCGACCGCAAGCCAGAGGGAGATCAGGACGAGGAACCGCATCCGGGAGGCCGGATGCTACGCTGGAGAACGCTCGGTCAGTAGCGTTTGCGCCAGAGCAGATCGATGCCGTTATAGCCACGATCGCCGACGACCGCCTCGATCATGACCTGGCGGGTCAGATAGTACTCGACCTCCAACTCCCCGGTATTGTCGGCGGGCAACGCCTCGAGGTGCTGGCGGTAGGCCACGAACAGCGACCGGGACAGCCAGGTTCCCACCGTCACGGCCGCACTGGTGCCCGCGGTGGACGCCTCGTACTTCAGGACGTCGATGTCGACTGGCAGGGCATTTCGCACGTAGCCGCCGATCTTGTTCGCGATGAACGATGCACCTGCGCCGGTGACCACGTCACGGCCGCTGCCGGCCTGCGGATCGCCGGAGGGCTCGCCACCGAGTAAGAACCCGAGCAGCTGACCCTGCGAGTAGATCCCGGGGGTACTGCTCATGATCAGGTCCGGCTTGCTCAGCCGACCCCGCACCTGGGTGACGGTGGTCACGTCCGGGAAGTCGTGCGTGATCCGCACGTCGAGCAGCGGATCGGTCGTGCCATCGAACCGGATCGCGGCCCGGTCAAGCTGGTAGCGACGGCCGAACAGATCGAGGTCACCACGGTCTGCGGTGATCCGGCCGACGACTCCGACCTTGTCGGCGTCCGCCGAGACGGTGAGCTTGCCCTTGATGAGCCCGCGGAACTCGGCCGATTCCACATAGGTCGAGTAAATCGTGATGTTTGCGATCATCGTCGGCGCTGCGGGTGCCTCACCTTGCTCACCCTGCTCGACCATCGGTTTCCGTGTCATGCGCTCGCCGGTGGCCGCGAACACCATGTCGGAAGGTGCCCCGACGGGCTTCAGCTTCTCGCCACGCGCCTCGGGAACCTTGATGACGCCGTTGCGCACGAACACGTCGGCGACCCAACGGTTGCCGTCTCGCACCATCTTGACCTTGATGTCCGCGTCGACGTCGGGCTCGACCGTACCGATCGGCGAGATCTTGCGCAGCGTGATCGTCGCGTCGCCACCGGTCGGCTGCGCGCCGTCGAGCCCGATCGTGCTGGCGAGCTTGATCGTGCCGCCACCGAGCCGGCCGTCGACCTTGATCTTCAGCGCGGCCGCGCCGACGACGATGTCGACCTTGGCGTCGCGCAAGGTTCCGACGTTCGGCGAGACTGGGAGCCGCGCGTCGCTGAGGTGAAGGTCTCCGGCGACCTTGGCGGTATGCGGATCGAGGCCGTCCACGGTGAGGTTCGCATCGAGCCGACCAGCCGCACCGCCGGCGGGGCCGGGCGCGAACACGAGCAGCGGAATCAGATCGAACGCCTTTGCTTTGACCGTGATCCGGCCTTGCTCGAGCGCCTTTGGACTACCCGACGCGACGATGTCGAGCATGCCGTTCTGCTGCTTGCCCTTGATCGCGACGTTGCCGGCGGTGCCGTCCCACGTCGCATCGACCGTGAGTGACTCGATGGTCTTGATCGGCTTGTGGTTCGGGCCTGGAGGGACCTGGAGGTCGCGCGCCGCGAGCGACGCGCGGAAGGTCGGTTTACCGACGGTTCCTGCCACCTTGATCTTGCCCGCGATGGTGCCGCCGGTGATCTCGCTGCGGCCAAAGACGTGGAGGATCGTCGGTGCGGGTGCGTTCGGGATCGTTGCGGTCATGTCGAGCGGCAGGCCGAGCACCGAACGTGGATTCGCGCGCAGCTCGGCCATCGTGATCGGGACGGTGCCGCGCATGTCGAGGAGGGTGACCTTCTCAGCGCGGATGGAGAGCGACGTGTTCGCATCCTTGTCATCGACCGCGACCGCGAAGTGCGCATGGACCGGCTCGGCGATCGGCGTACCGCGGAGGTCCCGCAGGTCCACCGCGACATGCGCGCTGCGCATCGCTTCGGCGATCTCGGCGGTGAAGCTCGCGCGCCCGCGCAGGTCGGTGACGAGACCGAACCGATCGAGGAGGCCGGGCTCGATCATCACCTTATCGACCTTGGCCGTCGCCCCGCGCATCACGCTCGGACCGAGCGCCTTCCATGCCTCGGGATCGAACAGGTGCCCGGGCGCGCCGAGCCGCGCGATGACCTCGAAGTCACCGATGCCGCCGACGGTTCCGGTCAGCACCGGGCTGAGCTCGTCGACAGCGGTCTGGGTCACGCGTAGATCCGCATCGAGACCACCGGTACCGCGGAGCGCGGGCATCATCACGTCGCGGATCTGGAGCACGCCGCCTGCGGTGGTGGCGTTGAGCAGGATGTCACCGTCGAGCATACCGGCCACCTCGCCATTCTTGCCGGCGAGGTCCGCCACCTTGGCGAGGTCGACCTTCTCGAACGACACGCGAGCCTGGCGAATCACGTCGCGGTGGAGGTGCTGCCACTTGTGAGGGTCGGTGATGTCCTTCGGCGCATCGACGTCGAGATCGAACGCCACGCTGCCGAGACCAAGGCTGGACGCCTTCGCAGCGACGACGAGCATGTCCGCGTGAGCGTGGACCTTGACGTCGACATCGAGGGTCAGCGTCCGTGGATCGGCGGCGAGGCCCTTCGCCTTGACATCGATGTCGCCGGCCCATCGCTCGCCCGTGCGCGAAACATCGACGTGCGCGTCGATTCGACCGCGGTAGGCGGGGTTGATGTTATCGAGGGAGAACCCGGTCGCGTCGACCTTCGCGACGAGGTCGCCCTGGCCACGACCGGCGCGATCGAGCATTCCGGAGATCGAGACCTTGCCGTCCAGGCCGAGGCTCTCGAGCTCGCGGACGAGGATCTGCTCGGGGCCGATCTCGATGTGACCGGTCGTCCCGCGCCAGTCACCGCCGCTACCCGCGCGCAGGTGATGGCGGAGGATGTCGATGACCACGACGTCCCCGCTACCCGGCGGCGTCACGACCGCATCGACATCGAGCAGCCAGGGGCCCTGCTTGGGCCGCGACCGCATGGCGACGGCGATCTTGCCGTCCGCGCGGTTCGCCGCATCGATCTCGAGCTTGTCCAGACGCCGGTGGTCGTACACGAGGTCGGTCAACTTCAGCTCCGCCTTGCCACGCGGTTGCCGCGGCAGGTTCGTCGCCTTGACCGCGAGATCGAGCGTCGCGATCGACACGCCCTGCCCGCGCAAGCGCTTGCCCTTGACCCGCCCCTCCACCGCCAGATGCGCATGGGGCGTCAGCGCGCCGCTCGCCGAAAGGTCGACGTTGAACGCGCCGCGGACCGGAGCCTTGCCACCGGACGCGCGCGCGGGGTTGGTCGTCGAGGCGATCAGCCTTGCGTTTTCGAGCGTGATGGCGTCGCCGATCTTCTTGACGTTCGCAGCCAGCATGGCGGTGACGCTGTCGGCCTTGAGGCCGATCACGGTCGCCGCCCGCTCGCCATCGGTGTTGAAGGCGATCGCCACATTCGCGTTCGGCGCGTCGAGCAATTCGCCCCACGCCGTGATCACGCCACTCGCGACCGGCAGCTCGCCAGCGCGCCCCATGGCACCGTCGAAGATCACCACGCCGCCGCCATGGCCGGTG
>JACCQV010000620.1 GCA_013813945.1 Deltaproteobacteria bacterium
GTCGGAGACACCGATCACCTGCGCTCCGCACTCCGCGAGCGCGCGGACGAACCGCGGCATCTCCGCGGGAAAGTGGGGGGCGAGAAATGCGACTTTCACGGACGGCGGCCCGCCCACTCTAGCGCAACTCCTGAGCGGACTACTCGTAGACCATCCACAGCAGGAACAGGATGGACACGATCGCCGCGAAGAACGTCGCGACCAGGATCCTCCGCGACTGCTTTTCATCGTTCGACAGGTGCGCGCCCAGTGCGTTGTAGGCTTCTGGATCGATCTGCATGGCGAGAAGCGATGCATCCCGCGTACCGTCGGCGGGTGGGCAAGAAGCGCGAGACCCGGCCCGCGGCACCGGTCACCGTTCCCGTCGATCGGCACGGTCTCGGGGCCGCCCTGACGCTGTTCGTCACGAAGCTCGTGGTCGACGACAAGCGCAAACAGATCCACCAGCGCTTGCTGACCAGCGAGCGTCGCACCGAAACCCTGGGCACTCTCGTGCGCTGGTTGCAGGGTACCCAGGCGTCGCTCGAGGGTGCGGATCGGTCACCGGCGGGCCTGCACGCCCGCTTCGGTGAGATCACCGGGGTGCACCTCGACGAGGACGGCGCGCGCAGGACCACACTCGCCGCCGCGCTCGACCTCGGTCGCGATCGCCCCTCTCTGTTCATCGGCGACACCGGCCGGATCGCGCTGGTCACGACCGTCGGCGCTCCGCCTGTTCTATGTTCCTGGCCGTGAGCGCCGTCCACAAAGGATCCTCCCACTGGGAACGCGCGGCGCTGATCGCGCTGCCGGTGTACTGGATCGCGCTGTTCATCGCGACCCACTACCCGCGAGTCGCGATCCCGGGCGAGATTCCACACAGCGACAAGCTCATCCACTTCTCTGCGTTCGGGCTGCTCGCCTTCCTGTTCTGGCGGTTCGAGCAGGCGCGCCGCGCGATCGGCAGCCGCTTCGTCTGGGCAGGCGGCCTCGCGTTGATCGCCTACGCTGCGCTCGACGAGTACCTGCAGCAGTTCGTGGGTCGCTTCACCGATCTGAACGACTTCATCGCGAACGCCGCCGGGATCGTGGTCGTCCTGACGATCCTCGAGCTGATCAGGCGACGTCGCTCGCGCTGATCAGCTCCTTGCAGTCCGCCGGCACTTCACTCATCCCTGCGGCGCAGTCTATTGAGTTCCTTCCCGCCATGCGCGCTGGTAGGGTCCCGTCCATCATGCGGTACGGGCTCCTCACGCTGGCGCTGCTCACGTTCGCGAGCTGCGGCCCCACCGGACGCGACCGCGTCACGCCGGACGCCACGGACCTGCCGCTGCGGGACTCGTCCCCTCCGCAGTGCTACGACCAGGCGATCGACGCGGAGGTCGAGCTCGCGATCCAGATCGAGCAGAGCTGCGCGATCTGGAACAGCCTCGCGGAGCTCGACGGCCGTGCCCGCGTGTCGCGCGCAGGAACCATCATCACGATCGACTTCGGCAACGGCGTCGTGTTCTCCGGACCGCTGACGATGGGTGTCGTCGACATGACGTACACGCACCCGCACACCTTCACCGATGGTTGCGGGTGGGAGGCGAGAGAGACGCTGGCGGGTCAGCTCGACCCGACGAGCTGCAAGTTCAACCTGCGCTACGACTACGTCGAATCCGTCGTCACGAACACCGGCGGATGCGCGACGCCGTGCAGCGCTCAGGCCGACGTCACGCTCGAGCTGACTCCGATCATCCTCTAGCCTTCGTCGGCGCGTTTCCCGACCTCGATGCGCGTGGCGACGGACTGCCCGCGCTCCGTGCGGTACGAGACCTTCACCTTCGCGCCCTGCGTCAGGTCCGTGAGCGTCGCCGGCTGACCGTCCTTGAGCACGGTCGTCGACTGCGGGTCGACGTCGAGCCGCAGCGTGGTTCCGGCATCGCGCCGGATCACGACCTCATCCCGAGACGCGGTCTCGACCGTTCCGGTCGCGGTGGTCGCGACCATTGCCGTCGAATCGGTGGTCGTCGTGTCGGTGGTCGTGCCGGTCGTACCGGTCGTACCGGTCGTACCGGTCGTACCGGTCGTGCCGGTCGTACCGGTCGTGCCGGTCGTCTGGCTGTCCATATCTCGCTGCGCCTGCTGATCCTGCTGCTGCTGTGCTTGCTGCGCGCGCTGCTGCGCCGACTGACCCTGTTGCTGCGCGCTCTGCGCCTCCTGCTGCGCCTTTTGCTGCGCAGCCTGAGCTTCCTGCTGACGAAGCTCCATCTCCTGCTGCGCCTTGGTCAGCTCCTCGCGCTTCTCGGTCACGTCCTCGCGCGTTTCGATTGCTTCCTTGGTCTTGTCCTGCGCAGTCTGCTGCGCTTCCTTCGCCCGGTCGTACGCCTGCTCGCTCTCGCGCTTCGCCAGGTCGAGCTGGTCCTCGCCGGACTGCGGCTGGCCCGACCTCGCGGCCTCGCGGTCCGCATTCTCGTCGCGCTTGCATCCTGCCGACGCGAGCAGCGTCACCGCGAGAGCGGGCGCCAGGCAGCCTCGCACGATTGATTTGATCGTCATGGGAATCTCCTTTCAGGGGTGTACTGATCAAGAGACCTGCATGGGTCGGTCCACCGACCGTCACGCTGTACGTACAGCCTTGTCATCACCGAGCAGCAATCGAGGTCCGTCGCGCTCCCCGAGCAACCTCCAGCGCGGCGAGCTCCAGCGCGGGTGTTGCGCTCGCGTCGTGCGAGCGCACAGCGTCCACCGCGAGATCGGCGCGCGACGCTGGAGCACATCGGTGGCTGACGAGATCAGCACTCGTACGACAGACGTTGCGGCAGATCCAGTACCGTCCCTGGGTGATCAACGACGCCTACGGGTTATATCCGCAGCGATGATCGGCATCCAGGTGCTGAGCTCGATCCCGATGGAGTGAGATCGTTTACCGTGCGTCGATGAAGACGCTGATCGACGAATCGCGAGCCCTGCTGCCCGACATCATCGCATTGCGGCGCACGCTCCATCGCGTTCCCGAGGTCGGGCTCGATCTCCCGGAGACCCAGCGTGCCGTGATCGACGCGCTTCGCGATCTACCGATCGAGATCAAGCGCGGCGACAAGCTCTCCTCGGTGATCGGCGTCCTCGACGGTGCGCGTCCGGGTCCGACGGTGCTGCTGCGCGCCGACATGGACGCGCTCGCGATGCAGGAGACCGCCGACGTCCCGTTCAAATCGGAGCGCCCGAACGCGGCACACACCTGCGGCCACGACGCGCACACGGCGATGCTGGTCGGAGCGGCGCGCCTGCTCGCCGGACATCGCGAACAGATCGCCGGCCGCATCCTGTTCATGTTCCAACCCGGCGAGGAGGGGCACGACGGTGCGCGCAAGATGATCGACGAGGGCCTGCTCGACGGCCACGGCGAGATCACGTGCGCGTTCGCGATTCATCAGGCGCCGAACCTGCCGTCCGGGTCGATCGCGATCAAGTCCGGCGCGTGCCTGGCCGGCGTCGACGGTGTGTACATCACCGTGAAGGGGCGCGGCGGTCACGCCGGCATGCCGCACCTCTCACTCGATCCCATCCCGGTGGCATGCGAGATCGTCCAGGCGATCCAGTCGTTCATCACACGCCGCGTCGATCCGTTCGATCCGATCATCGTCACGATTGCGAAGATCAACGCGGGCGTGGGCCGCGGCATCATCTCGGAGCTCGCGCATCTCGAGGGCACGATGAGGTCGCTCTCGTCCGCCTCGAGAGATCGCGCCGTCGCTGGCCTCACCCAGCTCGCGCAAGGGATCGCGAGCGCGCATGGAATGTCCGCAGAGGTCCGGTTCAACGCGGGCTATCCGGTCACGGTGAATCACTCCGAACAGGCGTCGCTGATCCTGCGGGTCGCGCGCGAGACGCTCGGCGCCGCCCACGTCATCGAGCAGACGGTACCGGTCATGGGGTCCGAGGACTTCGCCTACGTTCTCGAACGAGTTCCCGGAGCGATGGCCTTCCTCGGCACTGCGCCTCCCGGCGTGGCGCCGGAGCGAGCCGCACCGCCGCATCATCCGGCGATGATCCTCGATGAAGACGCCATGGCCATCGGGATCGCCATGCACGCGGGCGTCGCGCTCGCCGCGCTGGGCTGAAGATCGTGCCTCGCGACCGCTAGCTATCGTGACGCTTCGCGGCCTCGTGCCTGCGCTCGTCGGCCGGGTCCGGCGTGCCTGGGACCTCGGCGTGATGCGATGCGGCGGGCTCGGGCTCCGCGTTCGCGCGCTCCGCGTTCCCGCGTGCGACGTCATCGTTGGACGTGAACTCGATCGGCGCGTCAGGTGATTGGCCGGCCGGATCCGGCGCAGCCTCGGGCCCCGCTTCAGGTGCGCGGTTCTGCACCGCCTGTGGCGGACGCGCAGGCTTCACCGAGTCTTGATGGGTCTCAGGCGCGCGTGTGGACGGCATCCCCATAGCCGAAGCATCGGCCGTGCCAGCGGACTCAGCGAACGTGATCCGAAAACACCAAGCCCCCTGGTGCACGGTGAAGTGGCAGGGGGCTGGCTGAACCATGGGTCGAGAGACGTGCCTCGTCGGCGTTCGTCCACCCCACATGCTGAACCGCAGCTCTTGCTAGGCCGGCATGAATGCCGGGGCGAAGCTCGCGGACCTGTCATGCAAGGTCGGGCGATTCAACGTCTCGCAGTTACGGATCGTCTCGTGCGTGCAACGCATCCTCCGTCGGTAGCCCGGCTGACTCGAAGAGTCCCGTGGCTTTGCGTGTCCCCGCTCGCGCGAGGATTGCCGTTTCGTGGTGCGGGCGCTTTCCCGCGGGTGGCAAGTGCTCCGAATGAATCGAAGCACTCGTGCTGGCTCGGCTCAGGCCGAAGGACCAGCCCTCACATGAGTCGTGTACTTCACGCTTCTCCTTTCGATAACCCGGCTGACTCGGAGAGCCCCGTGGCTTTGCGTAGCCCGCTCGCGCGGGGGTTGACGTTTCGTGTGAGTGGTTCCGTGTACAGATCAAATCTAGTTCAGCGCCGTGCGCGTTGTCACCAGAATTCATCGGTCTCACGAAGAATGATCAGCTGCGTATCGACGTCGACATGTACGCAACGCTGGGCAGCGTTCGCTATACGCTGGCGACGTGCCGCTCGAGCTCGACGGATACCGCGTCGGCGCCGTCCTCGGTGAGGGCGGTAGCGGCACCGTCTATGCCGGCACCGTGCTCGATGGCGCGCGCGACGTCGCGTTGAAGGTTCTGCGCGCGGACCTCGCGCTCACCGACAGCGAGGTCAAACGATTCCTCGCCGAAGCCGCGCTGATGCAACGCATCTCGCACGTATCCGTGGTCCCCGTGCTCGGCAGCGGGCTCGTCGCCGACGGTCGTCCGTATCTCGTGATGCCGCGCCTCGAGGGCGAGACGCTCGCCGCGCGTCTCCACCGCGCTCCGTTGACGGTCGGCGACGCACTCGCGCTGTTCGAGCAGCTGGCCGACGCGGTCGACACCCTTCATGCCGCGGGAATCATCCACCGCGATCTCAAGCCCGAGAACGTCTTCGTCGTCGAAGGCACGCGTGTGGTGCTGCTCGACTTCGGGATCGCGAAGGAGGCCAGCGCTCCGGCATCGACGACCACGACCGAGGGCCGTGTGCGCGGCACGCCGGCGTACATGGCACCCGAGCGGTTCTTCAATGCACCGGCGAGCGTGCGCAGCGACATCTACGAGCTCGCCGTCACGCTGTACGAGATGCTCCTCGGCACGTTGCCGTGGCGCAATCCCGACGACGTCTCCGCGCGCCTCGATCCCGACGGCCGCGAGGTTCCCGCCCCGCTGTGGTCGGTCATTCGACTCGCACTCGCATCGAACGCGCAGCTGCGGCCCGCCAGCGTCCGCGAATTTCGCGACGCCCTTCGCAGCGCGGACAACCTCCCCCCCACGCTGCGCACCGCGACGCTCAAGCGCAAGGCCCTGAGTCCCGGCGCCGAGACCGACGCGCAGCTGCGGCTCGCCGTCGGTTCGGATGGGATGCAGATGGCCGCGGGCGCGCGCGTAGCGGTTCCCGCCGACTCAGAGAAGCTGAGCGTCGGGGCGCCCGCCGCTCCGAACACCCCGCGCAGATCAAGAACCATTCCGATCGCGATCGGCGGAGCGGCACTCGCCGCGGCCGGCGTCATCACCTTCGCTTTCACTCGCGGTGACGATCCGCCTTCGACGTCGGCCGCCGCTGCGCCGGCGGTCACGTTCTGCGCCGGCCTCACGCCGCGCCCGATGTTCTGCGCCGACTTCGAGACCGATGACTTCCGGCAGGGCTTCATCAACGAAGGCAAGACACCTGATCCCGGGGAGCTCGGCGGCGGCACGATCCGGCTCGCGCCCGCGCGCGACGGGTTCGGGTCCCGGTCGGCGGAGATCGCGATCCCGCCGCTCGTCGAAGCCACGAGCAAGGCGTCGGCGGCGCTGATCGCCCCGCTCCCCGCCAAGATCCGCTACGCGTCGATCACGCTGCGCCTGCGGATCGATACCGAGCACTTTGCGGACGACAAGACCGTCGCAAACATCTTCAGCCTCAACTTCGGCCCGGCCGGTGCCATCAACATCTCGCGCCGGCAGTCCGGCATGCAGCTCGTCATCTTCGACGGCAACAAGGCAGAGAAGGCGCCGCTCTCGACGCCGTTTCCCGTCGGCACGTGGAAGACGATCAAGCTCCTCGTGCACAACTACCCCACTCAACCCGATGGTCGCGGCGATGTGGCCGTGCTGATCGACGGACTCGCCGCCAAGCTCCCGCTGCCGGTCGGGATCCAGGATCTCGACGCACCTCGCCTCAATCTCGGCATCGTCGCCGCACGCGGCCCGATGGAGGCACTGCGGCTCCACATCGATGACGTCGCGATCACGACCTACGACGGCCCCGACCCAGGAGCACGATGACCGACGATCCTCCCACACCCGCCGATCGCGTGCTCGCGCGCGTTCGCGCCGTCGCAGATCCGCGAGCCGTGATCGAAGCGTATGGCTCGAGTGTCTATGCACCGAACCACGCCAGCGACGTCGATGTGCTGGTCTCCGACGACGATCCTGCCCGCCTCGCCGCCGCGCTCGGCATGACGCAGCTGCCGACGCTGCCTCCCCGCATCCATGGAACCCTCGAAGGGATGCCGGTCGACATCACGGTGGTGACCGGCGACGGCGACCTCGCGCGACGGATGCGTGCCGGCCCGCGTGACGCCGCGCTCCTCGCCGGACAGCTGCGTGA
>JACCQV010000796.1 GCA_013813945.1 Deltaproteobacteria bacterium
ATGTTCACCACGGGCAGCTCGCTCCCGCCTACGGTGACCATGACGACGCCGCTGGCGAACGCGAACAACGTTGCTGTGACGGTGAGCCCGACGGCGACGTTCAGCCGCGCGATGAACATGCTGACGATCAATACGTTGACGTTCACGCTGTTCCAGGGCCTGACGCAGGTGACCGGCATCGTCTCGTACAACAGCGTGACGAACACCGCGACCTTCGATCCGACCATGGATCTGGTCACCGGGCTCGTCTACACGGCGACCATCACCACGGGCGCGCAGGACACCAACAGTGTGGCGCTGGCGATGGATCACACGTGGACGTTCACGACGGGCAACGCGTGCGTCGTGGAACCGATCATCCTGGGCACCTCTGGCGCGTTTGCGGTGCTCGCCGGAGCCGCGGTCACCAATACCGGACCATCGATGATCACCGGTGATCTGGGCGTGTACCCGCTGACGTCCATCACCGGGTTCCCGCCGGGCGTCTTGGTTGGTAACCAGTATCCGGGCATCGCGCCATCGGACTCAGCACAGGGCGACCTGACGATCGCCTACAACGATGCCGCGGGCCGCACGATGTGCCTGACGAGCATCGTCGGAGACCTCGGTGGAATGACGTTGCCGCCGGGCCTCTACAAGTCGACGGGGTTCCTGTCGGTCGTCACTGGCGATCTCGTGCTCGACGCGCAGGGTGATCCAAACGCGCGATGGATCTTCTCGATGGCGTCGGAGCTGACGGTGGCGAACAGCCGCCAGGTCACGATCATTGGCGGCGGTAGCGCCGCGAACGTGTTCTGGCAGGTCGGGAGCTCGGCGACGCTCGGCACGGGTTCGAGCTTCGTCGGCACGATCATGGCGGACCAGTCGATCTCGTTTGCCACCGGAGCGGTGCTCCGAGGCCGAGCACTGGCGAGGATCGCCGCTGTGACCCTCGACAGCACGACCATCACCCTGCCCTGAGCGCCGCGTCGGGCGCCGAAAAGCCTGCGTTTGTAGCTTGTTCGAGCTGCCTCAGGCTTCGACGTCCGGGACTACGCCGCCCGGCGAGACCTTGCCCGGGGGGCGTAATCCCGGGTGCCGGGCTCTGTGGTGGACTCCCGGGGGGGGCTAGACCTCCGGAAGTTCACCTAGCTGACCGGTCAGCTGTGCTTGACGAGGGAGTATCGGAACACTACGGTTCCCCCATGATTTCCAAGGCAAAGCTGCTGGCGTCCGCACTCTCGCTCTCCGTCCTCTCGATGGGCGTCGGTGCAGGTTGCTCCAGCAGTGATGAGGGTACGGATCGTTGGGCGACGACGGAGAACACCAACGTCAAGATCGACTGGGACAAGGTCAACGAGGCCTACAAGCTTGCCGACGGTCCCGAGGATCTCGAGAAGCGCGTCAACGAGATCTACGAGGGTGACGAGATCATCTCGATCTCCGTGAAGGACGAGGACGACAAGACCCAGATCGTCACCGGCTTCTTCGACAAGAACACCGACGGTGTCGTCGAGGAGTCCGAGAAGATCTTCACGATCAAGCGCGAGCCGACCGCGGACGGCGCTGCGCAGTACAAGACCTCCGGCCACGGCGCGTACTACGGCTACCACTCGCCGTTCATGGGCCTCGCGTCCGGGATGATGATGGGCATGATGATGTCCAGCATGTTCATGCCGGGCTACTCACCGATGTACCGGGGCGGCGGCTACACGACCTCGCCGTCGCGCGCTGGTCAGATCTCGCAGTCGCGCTCGAGCCACCGTGCCGCGAACCCCAGCAAGTACCAGCGCTCGCAGAGCGGTCGGTCGTACAACCGCCCGTCGTCCACGTCGGGTGGCCGCTCGTCGGGTGGCCGCTCGGGCGGTGGCGGCTTCGGCCTCGCGCGTGCGGGCCGCACGGTCCGCCCGACGCGCCTCGCGGACTGAGTCGATCTGAGTCGGGGCTTCGGGTGAAGATCGCCGAGCTGCCGTTCCACGAGCGGCCGGTGCACGAGCTGCTGAACCTGACAGGGGATCGCAGCACGCCAGATCTCGAGTACGCCGGCTTCGGCTGGGCGCTCGTCGACAGGATCTGGTGCGTGGGTGCGGACAGCTCCTATCGCGTCAACAACGCGCTGGTCGTCGCGATCCACACCGCGGACGATGCCGAGCCGATCGCGGACGACATCGAGCTCGAGTTCGAGATTCCCGGTCGCGAATCGGTGAGCGTATTGGCGTCGGCGTTCCTCGATCGCTGGCTGCCGCTGCTCCCGCGTGCGTCCGCGATCGTGCTGTGCCTGTGCAATCCACATCGCGCGAAGATCGTGTGTCCGGCGGCGGCACGTGTCCCGGTCCACTACGCGCTCGGCAATGTCGCGAGCTGGCTCGATCACGAGGACGGTGGCGAACGCATCGAGCTGGTTGCCGAGACCTGGAGTACGCTGCCCCTCCCTGTGAGCACCGAACTCGAACGACGTCCGAACACCGCGATCCACGACGAGCAGAAGCAGACCTTCATCGGGCTGTGGCTGCTCAAGAAGCTCGACCTCAAGCCCGAGGAAGGTGGGCTCACGTTCCCGGTGGTCCTCGACGGTGAGCTGTCTCCGCTCGACGAGCCGCTGCAGCAACTCGCAGTCGACGATCTGATCCAGATCAACGTCAAGAAGGCGCGCTACGAGCTGACCAAGAAGGGCATCAAGTACCTCGGCGAGGTGATCGACGAGGCATCGGATCTCGTCGACGAGCTCGATGACCTCGAAGCCGACGAGGCGATCGAGGAGATCCGCGAGCGGGGCCTCGACCTGTTTCGCGCGCGCTTTCTGTGGGGCTGGTTTGACGGCGAGTACGACGACCTCGTCCTGTATCAGGAGCGTCGAGGAGTCCGGCCGGTCGAGCGGATGTGGGCGTTCTATCTGACCGGTGACGATTTCTGGCGCGAGATCGCGAAAGAGCTCGAGGGCGGTGACGGTGACGATGATGACGACTGAGCACGCTCAGGCGTAGGCCGCGCGGCAACTCGCGAGCGCAGAGAGCAGATCGTCGGCGAGTCCACATTCGACGACGAGCAGCCCACCGTCGGGATGCGGCACCGTCAGCTTCGTCGCGTGCAGGGCGAGGCGATGCAGGCCGTGCTCGGTGCGGAAGATCCGGTTGTGCTCGCCCTTGCCGTAGCGAACATCGCCGATCAGCGGACACGCAAGGTGCTTCAGGTGACGGCGGATCTGATGCAAGCGCCCGGTGTGCGGCCGCGCCTCGACGAGGGCGTAGCGGCCAAACGTCTCGTGCCGCCAGATCTCCGTCATCGCCGCGACCCGGTCTTCTCCCGGCGCGCGTGGAATCGGGTGGTCGATCACCTCGTGCTCCGGCGGGTGTCCGCGCGTGATGGCGAGGTAGCGCTTGTCCGCCTCGCCACCCATCCACGCATCGGTGAACGAGCGAGCGGCTTCCTTGTCCGTGGCGAACAGGACGATCCCGGATGCGCCCCGATCGATCCGGTGGATCGGATAGACGTACATCTCGACCTCGTCGCGCACGCGCTGGAGCAACGCGTCGTCGCTGTCATCCCAGCCACGATGCGTCGACAGCCCGCTCGGCTTGTTGACTGCCACGCAGCGCGCATCACGATGAAGAATCAAAGCTTCTCGCGGAAGAAGTCGATCTGCACCTGCTCGCGCGCGAGGTTGAGCTTCGGATCGGGAACCATGTGCGTCGCAGACAGCGTGATCACCTCCGCGCGCTTCGCGGCAACGTAGAGCTGCTCGACGAGCGCGAGCGTATGCGCGAAGTGCACGTTGTCATCGGTGATTCCATGGATCACGAGCAGCGGACGCGTCAACTTCGCGGCGTGAGTCAGCGCGCTCGTCGCGGCATAGCCCGCGGCATTCTGCTGCGGCGTCTTCATGTAGCGCTCGGTATACGCGGTGTCGTAGAGCGCCCAGTCCGTCACCGGTGCGCCGGCGATGGCAGCCTTGAACACGTCGGGGCGCAGCAACACCGCCATTGCCGCGACGTAGCCGCCGAACGACCAGCCATAGATCCCGACCCGTGCGAGGTCGAGCTCCTTGTGCCGCGCGCCGATCGCCTGGAGCGCCCCGATCTGATCATCCAGAGGGACCGTGATCAGATCCCTGAGGATCGCTCGCTCCCAGTCGCGGCCGCGGTTCGGCGTGCCACGGTTATCGCTGCGCACGACGATGAACCCGGCGTCGGCGTACCACTGGTCCATCACGTAGCCGTCCGCCGCAGCTTCGACCATCACCGCGTGCGGACCGCCATAGACCTTGAGCAGCACGGGATAGCGCCGGCTGGGATCGAAGGCACGTGGACGCGTGATCGCCACGTGATGCGTCCGCCCGGCGAGCTCCACGGTCTCGAGCTTCGTCGTCGGTACGAGACCAGGGCGTTCGGCGACGCTCGGTAGCTCGTGGCGTCCCTTCGCCCCGATCGCGACGATCGTGCGACCGCCGCCGGCGAGTGCGATGTCGACGGTGACCACGCCGTGCTTCGCGAGCGCGCCACTACGGCCCTGGCCGGCAACGCCGCTCTTGTCGGTGATCCGTACCGGTGCGCCACCCTTGAGCGGGATGCGATAGACGTCCTGGATCGTCGGGTTCGCCGATGCGAGAACGATCGCGAAGTCGGCCTCGACACCCACGAGCTTGCGCAGGCCGAGCTCGGGCTTGGTCAGCGTACGCACGAGCGCGCCATCGGGCCCGCGTAGCTCGAGTCTCCAGCTCCCGCCCGCCTCGGTCATCCATAGAAAGCCCGAGCCATCGGGCATCCACTTCGGCGCACCGACGTCGACGTTGATCCACGCGTCATCCTGTTCGGTGTGGAGCATCCGCAGTCCGGACTGCCCAGGTTGGTGTCCGAGCACGGTGACGTTCTGCTGATCACGGTCGAGTACGACTGCCGTGAGTAGCCCATGCTTGGGCCACTGCACCGACGCCAGGTACTCGTGGCTCGCGCTCCACGGAAGCCACGTCGTGGTCGGGTGCGGATCGCCGGCGGCGTTCGCGGTCGCGATGCCGAGCATGATCTTCGCGTTCGGCCGACCGGCGCGCGGATACTTGAACGGCACCGGCGCACGGTCCGGGTTGCGCGAATCCGCGACGTAGATCGTGTCCATGCCGCGGGTGTCGGTGCGCTGGAAGGCGATCGATCGACTATCGGGGCTCCACCAGAAGCCGCGCGTCCGGCCCAGCTCCTCCTGCGCGGCGAAGTCGGCCATGCCGTCGTCGTGGCCCTCCGGCGGGGAGGTCCACTGCTTGCTCGCAGTCAGCGTGCTGAGCCACACGGCGCGGTCGCGGATGAAGGCGATGCGCGTGCCATCGGGTGACAGCCGCGGGTCGTACGCCGGCCCGCCGGGATCGATCACCCGGCGCTTTCCGGTCGCCCGCTCGATCAGGAAGAACTTCCCGCCGAGCGGGACCATGACGAGCGAGCCGTCCTCGGACACCTCGATGTCGACCACCCCCTTCGTCGCCGTCCGCGTGCGTTCGCGCCGCGCCTTCTCCTCGTTGGACAAGGACTCCTCGCCGGTACCCAGGAGCTCCGCGGCTGTCGCAAGCGTCCGCACGGTCCCGTCGGGGGCGAGCTCGAACAGATCCGCGGCAAAGTCACGTGGTTGAGTGCGGCGGAACAGGACCGCGCCGTCTGGCGTGATCGCGAGCGGAGTCGGGATACCGAGCCGGAAGTTGTAGGTTGCCGCCGCATCCGCGAGCAGCTTGTCGTCGAGAGCGGGCCAGGTATTGGGGGTGTGCATGGGGGCCGGGGAGGCAGGGGTTCGACAGGCCGCTGCCAGGGTCAGTGCAGCGGCAATCACTGTGCGCACGGGCGCAGCTTATGCCGGTTTCTTGCGATCGCTCGTCGCGGTTGGGACGATCATTAAATGCGAACCCAAGAACGCCGCCGTCGTCGTGGCACCACGGTGACCCAAGCTCTCAGGTACCAGCTCGCAACCTGCTGCGAGGATGGTCGGATCGAGGCGATGGTGGTCGCGGATGGGGATGGCCTGCCGCTCGCTTCATCGGGGGACACGTACGCGTGCGATGAGGTGGCGGCCAGGATGGTGCTGGTGGGATCGAGGATCAAGGAGTTCAGCGGGACCCTGCTCGGCGCCGGCAACGCGTGGCAGGTGCAGATGGTGAAGGTCGACTTCGAGGGCTCCGAGCTCCTCGTGTGCGCCGTCGGTGGGACGGCCGAGGCACGCCAGCGGCAGCTGACTCGCGGCGCGTCCGGAGCGCTGCGAATCCTCGCTGCCTGAGCTACGGTTCGGGCATGCGCAACATGCTCGGACTCGCGGTCGTCGCCGCGGTGCTTTCTCCTCTGGCGGCGTGCTCGTCGTCGAAGTCCACGCAGGTGTCCGCCGAGGATGCCCGCGACCTCCTGATCGATCGCAACTGGCTCGACCGGATGCCCGAGACGGACCGCGACCACCTGTTCGTCTACCGGTTCGTTCCGAACATGGGCGGCGGCGTGTTCCAGGACCGCACGCTCTACAAGGGCACCTTCGAGCTGTTCTCATTCTCGGTGAAGGACAGCGAGATCACGTTCAAGCTGCACGAGACCAAGACCGAGGTCACGAGCGGTTACACGATCGCGACGGTCGAGGGGCCACCGCCGTTCGACCTCAAGCTCACGATCGCAGACGATCCGCGCGGCCCCAAGGTCTACTTCGGAATGAAGTCCGAGACCGATCGCGACGGCACCGGCCTGGATCGCCTGCTGCAATCGCAGCGCTGAGCGTCAGCCCGCGGGTGTGCCGTCGTCGCAGAGCACGTCGACTTTCGGAATCTCGACGGAGACCTGGCGATCGCTGCCGCCGACCGTCGTCTCGATCGTCCGCGCCCAGACCAGGTTCTGACACGAGGTATCGAGCGGGCACGTCGCGGTCTTGACCTTGACGCGCTTTCCTACCCACGTGTTCGGAGCGGACATCCTCGTGCCGAGTCCCTGCTGGACGTAGTTCTCGCCCGACTCGATGCGCACGACGACTTGCTTGGCGAGCGCGTGGCCCGGTGCGCACGTCGGCGGATTGATGACCCGAAGGTCGACGTCACCTTCGTTCTTCGCCGAGCACGCCGAGAGCACTGCGACGAGGATCACGGCCGAGCGTAGGCTGGTCATGGCTGCTCGTACCACCCGATGCCGTGACGGGACCCGACAAAGATCGCGACGACCTGATCTATCGGCGGCGGCGGCGGCGGCGAAGAACGAGCGCGGCTGCCACCCCGAGCAGCAGGGGCCCGGCCGGCGTCGTGCCCGCGGCGCAGCAACCGGTGTCGTCCTCGGGCGTGCACGAATTCGTGCAGCCATCGCCATCGTCGAGATTCCGATCGTCGCAGAGCTCGCCGTCGTCGAGGATACCGTCCCCGCACACCGCACGCTTGCCGATGCCGACGAGGCAGACATCGTCGAGCGTCCAGCCGCCTAGCTCGCGTGACGAATCGCTCGCGAGCGCCCAGGTGATCTTCAGCGTGCTGCCGTCGCGCGGCGTGACATCGAGATCATGGAACCGCCACTCGCGATCCGCGTGCTCGAGGAGACCGTTGTCGCTCGCATTCGTCCACACCGTGGTGCCGTTCACGGCGATCGTCGCGCGGTCGTAGGTCGCGTCCTCGACGACGAGCCACCGCCGATACTGCAGGCGGACCTCGTCGTAGCTCGACACATCGATCTCGGGCGTCTGGATCGCAGTCATCGTGGCATTGCCGTAGCGACCGTCGCTCTGGAGGTCGGTACCGAACACCTGGGCCCCGGAGTACGCGACCAGCGGATCGCCGCTCGCCGGGAACCCACCGGGCGGGGCCCACTCCCAGACCGCGTCGCCGGTCGCGGTCCAGCCGGGTGCCGCGTCGAATCGCTCGCACCAGATCTCCGTCGCACTGCCGGTGAACAGCTGGTACTCGCGATCTGCGGCGTTCTGCGGGTATGCGATCGAGGACTCGTCATCGAGGAACGCCGTCACCGTGTAGTGCACGGCGGTGTGATCGGACTGCGCGGGAATCGCACCGGTCCACGACGATCCGCTCGGCGCGAGGTCGACGGTGCGGGGAACGCCGTCGCCGACACGCCAGCCGATCTGAACCCGGGTGACCTGAGGTGGCGCACACGTCGCGCCTGCGGGGATCGTGACCGGCACGGTGATCGCCAGGCCGTCGACGATCGGCGCTCCGACCATCGTCGTCGTGAACGTGCTGGTCGCGAGCCCGTGCTTGCCGAACGCGAGCTCGATCGCGCAGCTGTTCGGGGTCCCGTTGCCGAGGTTGCCGTCGTCGTCGTCGGCGGCGAGCGCCACGACATACGCGCTCGTCAGGTCCGGCGCGCGCTGCATCACCGCGACGAACAGTGCGTCCGCGCGCGTGATTCCCGCGCTCGTCCCGAGCTTTCTGATCAAGCCCTTGCGGAGATCCCACAGTGCGCCCGAGACGATCAGCCCGGTCTGGTGCGGCGTGGTCCCACGATCCTTGGGCCACACGCGCTCGAACCCTGCGGGATCGAGCTCGCGCACGGGACGGTCGTCGAACGTGAAGCCGCGGCCGACACCCTGATCCTCGACGATGCTCGCCGCGAAATAATCCGAGAGACCTTCGCTCAGCGAGCTGTTGTACGCGCCGACGCCAGGGATCAACGCGTGCGAGTGCACGGAGTGACCGAGCTCGTGATAGACGACGTCGGCGAGTCGCGCGGTGTTCTCGCAGGTCGCGGCCTGGCGATAGAAGTGAATGTCGTCGCCGGTCGACATGGCGTTGCACGAGCCAGGCTCGTTGACGTAGACGCCGAGCGGCTGATCGAGCCAGCTGGCGAGCGACGGCATCAGCTCACGCGCCTTGGCCTTGCCGATCGCGGCGTGTGTGAATGCGGACAGCTGGGCGTCGCCGTATTCATCGGCGGCGAGCGACCACCGCACGGTGCTGGTCGGCTGTGCGTCCAGCGTCGCTGTGGCGAGCGAGCCTGCCTGGTTGACGACCTGCACGAGGCTGCCCGTCAAGCCGGTCACCACGCTCGCGCTGGCAGCGCCGGTCCATGCGAAGCCGCCGTCGCTGGCCGTCTGTGTCGCTGCCGTGTCGACCGTGATGTCGGTCAGCGCGGCGGCGTAGTCCTGGCGCATGCCGGTCGGCCGTCGAACGCCTGCGTCGTACTTCAGGGTGCCGGTCGCGAACCGCAGGCGCGTCGCCCGGAGCAGCGGTGCACCGTCGGCGGCGACGTAGACATCCCACCGACCGGCAACACCCACCGCTTCGATGTCGAGCTGATCCGCCGCATGGAACGTGACCTGGCCCTGCCCACGGATGATCGGCAGGATCACGCGGTCCACGATCGCGCGCGTCACTACCGGGACGTTGACCTGCGCGGTGATCCAGGTCTCCGCGCGCAGCGTGCGCACGCGATCGCGCGGCTCGATCACTGCGTTGACGTGTGGCAGCGCCGTCGAGCCGGCGACAAACAACCGATCGTTTCCAAACACGACGTGCACGCTGCCGCCGACGACCCGCAACCCACGCCAGGTCTGATGAAACGCCACGGTGCGCAGCCCGCCATCGAGGCGGTTCGCGGCGAGCACGAAGTCCGCGGCGGTCGCACCCGGTGCGAGCAGCGCGAGGTGCGTGGCGAGGAACGCGCGCGCCGCTTGCTCCGCGATCACCGGATCCCCGGTCGAACCGGGCACGGTGACGTACCCGCCCCACAGCTGCGCGACCACACCGGTGTCGCGATCGAGCGTGCCCTGCCATCCGGCCGGAAGGGTTCGCGCGGGCACCACGCTTCGATCGGCTCGTGCGGGCGCACCGCTGGCGACCACGATCGGAGGCTCGTCCTGTGGCCCGGTCACCCACGCATGGCTGGTCCCGCTCGCCGTGAGCAGGAGGGCCACAGCGACGGGCACCGCGCGCATGACCCCGACCATGCCACGGGGCCGGTGGCGGCCACGCGACAACCGTCACGCTGGGGGGATCAGCAACCCACCGAGAGCCGCGTCGAGGCATCACCCCGGGGATGCCGGTCCGTCCACGAGTCAGGGCTTGCCACAGGAGCTGCGAGCGGCGCTCGACACCGTGCGCGGTCGTGACGAAAAATCTTCCGGGCGCGATCAGGCCCAGACCCGCGCGCGCGCATCGGCGAACAGCCGCTGCATCGCGGCTGCGTCGGGCATCCCGAGCTCGGCGACGAGCGCCGGCGCGATCTTGCTCTTCACGCCCTTGGCCAGCTTCGTGAGCGCGCGAGCGCGCGCGGCATCGACGCGCTTGCGGGCAGCGGCCGGTAGCTGGCTGCGTGCCCAGGCGTCGACCTCGATCGACAGCTCCGCGTGACGTAGCTCGTCCTCGGCGATCCGTGCGTAGGGCGCGCGCATGGTCGGATCGGTGGCGTGGGCCGCCTGCCAGAACGCGATCAGTGCGGCCC
>JACCQV010000756.1 GCA_013813945.1 Deltaproteobacteria bacterium
GAACATGCCCAACCCCACTCACTGGATCGTCACCGGAAACTTCACCGAGGACGGCGCCGTCGCGTGGCGGCGTGCCGACGGCACGTGGTCGCGTCGGATCGCCGATGCTGGGCTCGTTGCCGATGAGGCCACCGCGAAGGCGCAGTCGGCCACCGCGAGCGCGACCGAGCAGCGCCAGATCTGCGACCCCTACGGCATCGAAGTTCACGTCGACGGGACGACCATCGATCCTCTGACCGCCCGCCAGCGCATTCGCGCGAACGGGCCCACCATCCAGCTGCGACGGCCGGACTAACCGGCTCGAACGGATCGACATGTACCAGTACGACGATTACGACCGCCGCATCATCACGGAGCGCGCTCAGCAATTCCGCGGCCAGGTCTCGCGCCGGCTCTCGGGCGAGATCACCGAGGAGGAGTTCAAGCCGATCCGGCTCCAGAACGGGCTGTACATGCAGCTCCACGCGTACATGCTGCGCGTCGCCATTCCGTACGGTCTGCTCAGCTCGACGCAGGTGCGAAAGCTCGCGCACATCGCCCGCACGTACGACCGCGGCTATGCCCACCTCACGACACGCCAGAACATCCAGTACAACTGGCCAAAGCTGACCGACGTCCCGTCGATCCTCGACGAGCTCGCGAGCGTCGAGATGCACGCGGTGCAGACCAGCGGAAACTGCGTCCGCAACATCACGGCCGATCACTTCGCGGGCATCGCCCGTGACGAGCTCGAGGATCCGCGGCCGTACTGCGAGATCCTGCGCCAGTGGTCGACGTTCCATCCCGAGTTCGCCAACCTGCCGCGCAAGTTCAAGATCGCGATCACCGGCGCGCCCGGTGAGGACCGCGCGGCCGTTCGGTTCCACGACATCGGCCTGCGCATCGTCGAGAATGCCGCGGGTGAGCGCGGCTTCGAGGTTCTCGTCGGTGGGGGGCTCGGTCGCACTCCGGTGATCGCGGAGGTCGTCCGCGAGTTCCTTCCGAAGCGACACTTCCTGTCGTTCATCGAGAGCATCCTCCGCGTCTACAACCTGCACGGACGGCGCGACAACAAGTTCAAGGCGCGGATCAAGATCCTCGTCACTGCGCTCGGCATTGCCGAGTTCCGGCGCCGCGTCGAAGAGGACTGGGAGGCGTCGCGTACGCCCGAGCTCGAGCTCACCGACGCAGAGGTCGCGCGGGTCAGCGCGTTCTTCGCGCCACCACCGTACGAGTCGCTACCGGCGACCGATCGGGTCGAGGGCATCGTCCTTGGCCGCGATCGCGAGCTCGGCAACTGGGTGCGCAACAACGTGTTCTCCCACAAGGTGCCCGGCTACAGCGCCGTCGTCGTCTCCGTGAAGAAGCAGGGAATCCCGCCGGGGGATGTCTCCGACACGCAGATGGACGCCATCGCGAGCCTCGCTGACCGCTACTCGTTCGGTCACGTGGTCGTCACCCACACGCAGAACCTGGTGCTCCCCGACGTCAAGACCGCGGAGCTCTCGAAGCTGCACGCCGAGCTCCGCGCGCTCGACCTCGGCGAGGCTAACGCGAACAAGCTGACCGATCTCATCACGTGCCCCGGCCTCGACTACTGCGACCTCGCGAACGCACGCAGCATCCCGCTCAGCCTCGAGATCGCCGAGCGGTTCGACCGGATCGACTACCTCAATGACGTCGGCGACGTCAGCATCAAGATCAGCGGGTGCATCAACGCCTGCGGTCACCATCACGTCGGCAACATCGGCATCCTCGGGATCGACAAGCGCGGCGAGGAGTTCTATCAGCTGATGCTCGGCGGCAGCCCGGGCAACGATGCGTCGATCGGCAAGATCCTCGGACGTGCGCTCGCGCAGGACGAGATCGTCGATGCCGTCGAGAAGGTGCTCGGCCGCTATCTCGAGATCCGCGAGTCAACAGACGAGCGCTTCCTCGACACGGTTCGGCGCGTCGGCTTCGATCCCTTCAAGGTAGCGGTCTACGGCACGGCGGATCCCCTCGAAGCCGCAGGAGATGCAGCGTGAAGATCATCCGCGACCGGACGATCGTCGACGACGACTTCGTCCACGTGACCGATGGATCCGAGCAGGCCGCTGCTACGAAGCCGATCGTGCCCCTCGCCGAATACGTCAAGTCGCGCGAGACGCTGCTGGCGCGCCACGCTGCGGTCGGCGTGCGCGTACCGAGTGACAAGCTACCGTCGGATATCCCCGACCTCCAGCGGCTCGCGCTGATCGCGATCGAGTTTCCAAAGTTCACCGATGGCCGCGGCTACAGCGTCGCGCGGATGCTGCGCCAGCGGCACGCGTATCGCGGCGAGCTGCGCGCCGTGGGCTGGGTGCTCCGCGATCAGCTGCTGTACCTGGAGCGCTGCGGCTTCAACGCGTTCGAGATGAAGCCGGGAAAGCCCCTCGACAGCGGACTCGAGGCGTTCAGCGAGTTCTCCGTGCGCTACCAGGCCGACGTCGACGATCCGCGACCGCTGTACCGCCGTCGCTGAGGCGTGGTCGCGGAACGACTCAGCGCGCGACTGAGCCGCACCGATCGAGTTTTCGCCCACAGCGAAGCAAGGGCGAAAACAACCCTGCGGCGAAGGAACCCCTTTAGCGGGACGTCTTCACGTTCGGCCGCGTCGCGTTGAAGATCATGCCGAAGATGCCTGCCGCCGCGAGCACGGCGCCGGCGACGAGGGGTCCGGTCAGGGGAGCTTCGTAGGGGCACGGCATTCCCGGGCCAGCCATGCACGGATCACTGGAGCTCGTCAGATCGAGGGCGATCACGGCACCGCCACCGAGGACCAGGATCGTGTCACCGACGTACGACCAGCGCTTCGCTGACTTGTTGTAGCCGAAACATCCGGTGCCGAGGGCGACGAGGACGGCGACAGTCGCGAGCACAGCGATCGCCCGGTTCGAGGTTCCCATCCCATCCCCAGGGTACCATGCGCGCGTGAGACCGCGGTCGCCGCTCCTGCCGATGTTCCTGATCGTCCTCGTGGACGTGCTCGGCTTCACGATCGTGATCCCGCTACTGGCGCTGTACGCCCAGCGGTTCGGCGCATCCCCGCTGGTCGCGACGCTGATCGTCTCCTGCTACGCGGCGAGCTCGCTGCTCTCGACGCCGATCCTCGGCAGGCTCTCCGATCAATACGGGCGCCGGCCGCTGCTGCTGATCAGCCAGGCCGGCACGTGCCTCGGCTTCTTGATCCTCGGGTTCTCGACGACGCTGTGGATGGTGTTCATCGGGCGAATCCTCGACGGGCTCACCGCGGGCAACTTGTCGATCGCACAGGCGTACATCTCCGATCACACGCTCCCGGAGAATCGCGCGAAAGCCTTCGGCGTCATCGGCGTCGCCTTCGGGATCGGCTTCATGTTCGGGCCCGCGATCGGCGGCGCGCTCGGCGAGTACGGGATGCACTATCCCTTCCTGCTGGCGGCAGGCCTGTCCGCACTGTCGATGGCGTGCACGTACTTCCTGCTACCCCGGGATGAAAAAAAGCTGGCGGTCTCCGACGTCGCCGGCCCCGGTGGTCGACGCCCGGGCGCGTTCGACCTCGCGGTCTACGGCGAGTATTTCCGTCGTCCGGAGCTCCGCAAGCTGTACATCCAGTTCTTTCTGTTCTCGTTCGCGTTCTCGATCTCGTTCAGCGGCTTCGCTCTGTATGCGGAGCGCCGGTTCGTCGTCGAGCACTTCGATCAGGAGCTGATGCGGACCCTCCTCGAGCCATGGGGGGCACGCGAGGTCGGCTACCTGTTCGCGTTCTCGGGCCTGATCGGGATCCTGTGGCAGGGCGGCCTGATCGGGCGAATGGTCAAGAAGTACGGGGAGACCAGGCTCCTCGTCGCGGGCTTCGCTGCATCGGTCGTGTCGTACGTGGGGTACGGCTTCGTCCCCGAAGACCGCATGATCCCGCTCGGCATCGTGGCGATCATCTCCTCGTTCGGTCACAGCGTCATCCGTCCCGTACTGACGAGCCGGATCACCCAGGCGGTCGACAAGCACGAGCAGGGTGTCGCGCTCGGGATCTCCGGATCGCTGAGCTCGGTCGCGATGATGCTGGCGCCTCCCACGGGCGGCGCGATGCTGGATCAGCACTGGCTGCTCGCCTGGGCATTGATCCCGGCGGGAGTGTCGCTGTTCGGGTTCTTGCTCGCGCTGGCGAGCATGCGGGCGGCTGCGCTATCGTCCGCCCCACCATGAAAGCCAAGAGCTGGTTCGTCACGCTGGTCGTCGTCGGTGGGATCGGGATGGGGCTTCGGTCACGAGCAGGCTGCGCCAACCAGGCCGATCCGGATCAGCAACTCGCGCAGCACTTCGAGAACATCTGCGATCTCGCCCGCGACCATGTCGAGACGCCCGCGAAGGGGGTCAGGAAGCTCGGCCGCTACTTCGCGAAGAACCTTGGCGACATGACCGGTACCCTCGGCAGCACCATCGCGATGATCGAGCGAGTGCCCAACGACGACAAGCACGACGCACGCGCCCGGCTCGCGCGCGACCGGATCAACGCACCCCTCTACGAGTGCGAGGACGACTGGAAACGGTTCGCCGAGGCGGTGGCGGAAGACCCAGACGCGCTCGAAATGGTCGATCGTGCCGAGGTCCGCCTGGCCCGCACGATCGCGATCTTCTTCGGTAACGGCGCCTTCACGCTGCGTGATCTGCCCGCACGTATGATGCAGACGTTCGAGTAGCTACGGCTTGATCTCGAACTTCCACTTCGCGCCCTCGTTGCCGATGCCGGCGGCGTTGTTCGGAGTCTCGTAGCTGAAGCGCAGATCGCCGCGCGCCTCGTAGCTTCCCTTTGGAGCCGTGCACGTGACCGACGCCGTCAGGGTCTGGTCGGTGATCTTGAGCTGATCGCCCTTGAGCTCCTTGGCGTCACATTTGAAGTCGGGTGGCGCGGTCAGCTTGAACTCCGACGGAGCCTGCTTGCTGTACGTGAGCCAGCTCGCGAGCTTGATCGAGACCGACAGCGTGAACTTGTCGCCCGGCTTGATTCCCTTCGGGCTGTCCGACGGTGTCGCGACGTACTCCTTGATGGTCGCGACGAGCTCGCTGACCTTCTTGTCGCGCGCGTCGAGATCGGCGGGGGTCGATCCGGTCGCCACCATCACGACCTTACCGTCGAGGTCGACCACCACGGACGCGGGTCCCGTGATCGACGTCTGCTTCATCATCTTCGTCACGTTCGGACCGAACGCGACCGTGCCGCGGCCAACGCCCTCGCTCTCGCGGATCGGGTCGAGCTTCTTCGCCTGCCCCTTGGTCCCGGCGATGTTCGCGACGATATAGACGCGACCGTTCTCCTTGAGCGTGACGATCCGCGCGAGATCATCCGCGCAGGTCTTTACCTTCGGCGAGCAGAACCAGTGGATGACGACCTTGCCGCCCGCATCCTTCTGGGATGGCACGTCGTATAGCCAGGTGCGCTTGCTCCAGGTCGCGGAGCCGGTGACCGGCAGCGCCTCGCCCACGACGGGCAGCGTGGCCGTCACGGGCGGAGCCTTGGGAGCCTTGGCAGCTTTCTTCGGGGTCTGCGCGGCGGCGATGCCGACCAGCGCTCCGAGCGTCGTTGCAGCTACGAGGAGTCGAATCATGGGGCCGACCATAGCGCGAGGGAAACCGGATCGGTTGTCACGCGACCGGGTCTCGTGCGTCAGTTAGGACGGTGCGAACGAGCCTCCTATTCATTGCCGCGATCGGCTGCTCGGGCGCATCTCCGACTCCTGCACCGCCGCCGCCGCCGCCGCCGCCTGCACCGGATACCGCGATCGACGCGCCTCCCGCACCACCGTCCGTCGCGCGCGGCGGCTCCTGTGATGCCGAGCGTGCGTGCACTGGATCACTCGTGTGCTTGCAGGCACCCGGCGGCTACTGCGCGTCCACGTGCGGGGCGACGGGCACTGCGTGCGACGGCACCTGCGTCGCGACCGCACGTGACGGCGAGCTGTGCATGCAGAGCTGCGCGCGCGATGCGGACTGCCGCGCCGACGAAGGCTACCTGTGTGACCCACAGTGGAGAGCGTGCATCGTTCCGAACTCGGCGACGCTCGTGGTCAACCGCTGCCCGGCTCCCGCCGGCCCTGCCCGCGACCTGGCGTTCGCGCAGAGCACCCAGCTCTCGACGGCGGCGACGCCCGGGCTGTATCAGCTCGACCCTGCAGCGGTCGTGATGCCGACCGGTGCCGTGGTCGCGCTGTTCGGATCGCGTGGCGTCCTCGGCGCATCGCACGGGCTCGGCCTCGCGCGGGTCGGCACCGCCGCGACCGTCATCGATGGTGCGTTCGTACCACCGGTGGGCGAGGCCGCAGCAGACGGCATGCCGGTCGCCGGAGGCCGGATCGATCCAGCGCTCGCTCGCGATGCGAAGGGCACGCTGTACGCCGCGTGGCTCGCAGCGGGTGACGAGACCGGTTCCCGCGTCCTCCTCGCGCGCTCGACCGATGCTGGCGCGACGTGGTCGAAGGCCATGCCGGTGAGTGCGGCCGGCGACTGCACCGGTGATCGCGACTGTCCCGGTCGGCCGATCCTCGCCATCGGTGGTGGACCGGGCGCGAAGGGCACGCAGATCCTCTACGTGATCTACGGCGCTGCGGGCGGCCTGCGCGTGCGCGCATCGCGTGATGGCGGCGCGAGCCTGTCACCGCCGGTGACCGCGCTCGAAGGTGCTCACGCCGATGCCTCTGTTGGCCACGACGGGCGCCTTCACCTCGTGGCGCTCGCCGCCGGCCCGTCCACGGGCGGGTTCGGTTCTGCCGGTCACCGGATCGCGTACGCCGTGTCCGCGGACGGCGGCCGATCGTTCACCCGGCCGCAGAGGCTCGGTGGCCGCGACGACATGCTGCCGTTCTACTTCGCGACGCCGAGCATCGCGATCGACAGCAAGCGCAAGTGGATCTACGTCGCGTACGTGCGCGGCGGACGCGATGCGGTGTGGGATCTGATCGTGCTCGCATCGAAGGACAACGGTGCGACGTGGAAGCGGACGCGGATCGGAGACACACCGGGCTGCGCGATTCACATGGTTCCGAACCTCGTTGTTGACCCGACGACCGGCGCGCTGCACCTTGCCTGGTACGACGGCCTCGGCACCGGGCGGTTTGCCCACGCGAGGTGCGCACCGGGGCTCGCGAGCTGCACCCAGCTCGGCGCGATCAATGACCGGCCGTTCCCAGCTCTCACGACCGCGCGCAACGCACCGGCGTGGATCGGCGAGCGCGCGAACCTCGCGATCGACGACAAGCGACGCACGCTCCACGCGGTGTGGACGCAGCCGATCAGCGAGGGCGGCATGACCACCTCGCGGATCTTCCACGCCGCGGCGAAGCTTCCGAGGCGCTAAAGGGTTGCGGCGAGATAGATCGCGGCGATCACCGCGACGAGCGCTTCGCCGGCGATGAAGCCGGAGCCGAGCGGGACCATGTAGATGTCTGCGCTCTTCTTGTTGACCTTCTCCCAGATCGCGCCGGCCACACCCCCGAGGAACATGGTGAACACGACGAGGAACGGCACCAGGATGCCGATGCCGATGCCGGTCGGTGACGGCACGTACTTCTTGAGCTTCTTGTTCGACTCGAGGACCGTGAACACCACGCCGAGCACCGAGAAGATGATCAGCATGTACAGCGCCGACGTCGGCAGCGCGCCCGGACCCTTCTCGAGGATCTGCGCGAACCCGGCCCACTTCTGGGAGATCGGCGACGACAGGCCGGCCTTCACGAGCTCGGTGGTGCCCTTGACCACCTCCGTCCCGCTCCGCCCGCCCTCGACCAGGTGGAACGTCTTGACCAGGATCGGATAGACCAGCGACACCGCGGCCGCGCCCACGGGGATCGCGAGGAGCTGCATGATCGTGATCAAGCGGGGCTTGGTGCCGACCATGTCGCCGCACTTGTAGTCCTGCATGATCATCTCGGACGACGTGGCGATCGTGCCGGTCGTGCCGCTGGCGGCCATGTTCGCGCCGACGTTGCCCGGCGCGATCGCGGCGAACACGCCCTGCATCATGTTCGACAGCGCGCTGATCGGTCCCCAGTTCGTCTCGCCGAGCACGCGCAGGCCGACGAGCATCAGCGGCACCGAGAGCACGATCGCGACGAGCGTGATCCAGACCGGCATGTCGAGGAACACGTACTGGACGATCACGAGCCCGATCGCCGAGAGCGCGATTCCCGGCACCACGATCGACAGCGGGAACTCGGAGGTCCCGATCTTCGCGCTGCGCAGGCTCTTGAACGTGGTCACGAGCAGCTTCCAGCGCAGCGCGAGTGCGGTGAGTCCACCGGCGACGAGCATGCCGGTCGCCAGCCACATCACCCAGAACAGCACCGTGCGGCTACTGACCGGCTTGTCCGCCGCGACGGCGATCATCCCGTACTTGACGAGGAAGTATGGCGCGATCACCCAGGCGAGCACGCCGCCGATCATCATGCTGACGTTGATCCGGAGGCCGACGAGCATGCCGGAGCCGATGCTGAGCAGGCTGTACTGGACGCCGACGTTCATGTTCGCGAGCACGATGCCCGTGACCACCGTAGTGCCACCGACGACCGTCTCCGTTCCGATCGTCTGCCACGGGGCCATGAAGCCCTCGGGCACCACATCGAACAGCTTCGCGTCCTCGCGGAAGAACATGATCAGGCCCGAGATGAAGACGCCGGCCATCACGGCCTTGAACGCGTTGAGCGCGTTGCGGCGAACCTCCTCGCTCGCGCCGACCGGCGGATCGAGCACGGTGATCGTCTCTGCGGTCGCGAGACCGTCGACGTACGGCAGCTTCTCGTCGACGACGAAGTGCCGGCGCAGGGGCACCGCCATCAGCACGCCGAGCGTCGCGGCGCAGGTCAGCCACAGGAACGACACGTGCCCCTCGAGCACCATGCCGTACTTGCCCTTGGTGTTGTGACTCAGGAGCTCGAA
>JACCQV010000809.1 GCA_013813945.1 Deltaproteobacteria bacterium
CGGCTTCCCACTGCGCCGTCGCGACATCGGGGTGGCGAACGTAGATCTCGGGCGCCAGCGCGGCGCGCGACGCGTACGCCCAGGTCAGCGCCTCGAGGCGCATGCCGAGGCTGAACGACGCCTCGATCGACGCCGCGCCATCCGGGAGGCTCGTCGTGTACGTGGCCGTGTCGCCCTTGTCGGCGGCCACGGATGCAGTCGCCTCGAACGTCGCAACGGAGTCTGCGGCCGCATCGAGATCCGCGTAAGCGGCGATCAGCGACGCCTCGAGTGCTGCCATCGCATCGGCATGTGCGCCGACGGTCGCGGAGATCTCGAGCTTCGCATCGCGCTCGTCGCGCCAGGTGCCCCAGTCGTCGACGGGCCATGGGCTCGCGCCGCCCACGGTGCCATTCGCCTCGAACGTCGCTGCGGAACCGCCGTTGACGACCACGGGCTCTGCATCGAACGCGGATAGGCCGAACAGATCGACCATGCCGGCCTCGACGCCGACCCGGACCTCGCCGGAAGCGGCAACGCCGACGCCATAGACGGTGCCACGGGTGACGACCACGCCTGCGGTCGTGTAGACGCGGAACGCGCCTTCGCCCGGTGCGCGCGGCGTGACCGTGAAGCGGGCTAGCCCACTGAGGACCGCTGCGCCCGACGCTGGATCGGCCGTGCTCTCGCGGCTCGCGATCGCGACCGTCGAGACCTCGGCGACCTCCATCACGCTCTGGTCGGCGAGCGCGACCGTCGCGGTCGAGCTCTCACCGGTGCGCAGCTGGTCGCCCGAATAGAGCTTGGTGTCATCCTTGGCCGCGGCAAACGTCGTCTCGCCGACGCGGCGTAGCTCGACGGTGCCCTTGACCGAGGTGACGACCGCAGCCGGACCTTCCTTGTCATCGCGCTGGATGCCGCCGGCAGCAACGCCCGCGGACGATGCCGAATCCGTGGCGCCCTTCGGCGGCGCGCCGGCTTTGTCCTTGGCCATGGCCCCAGGCTCCGTCGCCTTTGACGCGATCGGCTCCTGCTTGGACTCATCGCCCTTCTTGCATGCGCCCATTCCCAGAGCCGCCAGCAAGATCGTCATCGCAATAGATCGACGCATTCGAACCTCCAATTTCGTCGGTGAGGATGCCGGGCCGAGGAGGTGTGCGCCAGTGTCCAGGGGTGAGGACACGGTTAGCAGGCGCACAGTGTGGCGCCTACGCACATCGACGGTAGACTCACGCAATGACGATGGCTGATCTCGGCCCTGAACGCCCCGGCCAGGCGTCTGACACGCGGCAGATGAGTGATGTCGATCGGGTGATCCAGCCTGCACGCGTCAGCGGACGCCTGTTCTGGGTCGCATTCGCGCTGATCATCATGGGGGTCGCGATCTTCTTCGTGGTGCGCTGACCATGGTGACGCCGACGCCCTTCGAGCTCCTCGGTGGTGATGACAGGATCCGCGCGCTCGTCGAGCGGTTCTACGACGTGATGAGTGATCATGAGCCCGAGCTCTCCCGCCTGCACCCGTGCGACCCGGACGGGCGCGTGGCCCGCATCCCGCGCGATCGGTTCGCGCTGTTCTTGATCGGCTGGCTCGGCGGGCCCGACGACTACGTCGCACAGCACGGTCACCCGCGGCTTCGCATGCGCCACGGCAAGGTCGCGGTCAACGTCGCGATGCGCGACGCGTGGATGCGCTGCATGAGCGCGGCGATGGAGGAGCTGGCAATCAGCGGCGAGGTCCGCGCGTTTCTCGATGCGCGGTTCGCGGAGGTCGCGGACTTCCTGCGCAACGCTGCGGACTGACCCGCCAGCGTGCGCGCTGTCCCACGCGGGGCCCCGATCCGGCGGCGGAGGTCGCGACGGCTGGAGAGCGCGCTGCTACGGTCGCTGCATGGATGCTCGAATCGACGAGGTGATCGAGGCGTGGTTCGGCCCGGGCCCCGCGCCCACGCAGGAGACCTACCAGCGCTGGTTCGCCCGGAGCGCCGCATTTGATGACGAGCTCCGCGCGAAGTTCGGACCTCTGCATGCCGATGCCGTCGCTGGCACGCTCGATCGCTGGCGCGAATCCGCCCGCGGCGAGCTCGCCCTGATCGTGTTGCTCGATCAGATCTCGCGCAACCTGTACCGCGATGATCGGCGCGCGTTCGCGAACGATGACGTCGCACTGTCACTCGCGCGCGACCTGCTCGGCAGTGGCCGCGCCCGCGAGCTCACGCCGTACCAGCGCATGGTCGCGCTCATAC
>JACCQV010000813.1 GCA_013813945.1 Deltaproteobacteria bacterium
GATCGAAGCCGTGTAATCGGAGCGTGCGACGGCGGAGTACAGGTACGCAGGCAGGTACACGCCGCGAAGGTCCTCGACGCGTGCGTGCCGCAGGGCGGGATCTGCAAAGATCGAGCGCCGGCCGAGCCACGCCGCGAGCCGCGCCTGCGCCCACCCTGCGTCGCCCGTGAAGGCGACCGCGAAGGCGGGATCGGGCTGCCCCGACCGCGCAGGCCGCTCGATGAAGCTGGGACTCGCGCAGTACGGGCACGTCGCGGTACGCACCCCTTCGAAGGCGAGCCCCGCACCACACTGCTCGCACACAAACGTGACCACCACCGACGAGGACCCTACCGCGGCCCGAGCCGCCGGTGATCGACACCGCACGGCGAGGGTCCCCCTTTAGCGGGCGCGAGTGGTACGGCGTGGCACAAATTTGGACCTCGGGCCGCTCACCGGCGATCATTGGTGCGGAACAAGCGGCTCCCCCACCGCGTTCATGGAAGTAGAGGTCGTACATGCTCGCCGTCATCGGAAACGTGATCGCTGGTCTCGGATGTGTCGGACTGTTCACGGCGACGTTGCGCCTGACAAAGCCTACCAAGCGAGCATAGACTCGGTGTGTGGTCAGCACTGTCCTGCCGCGTGTCGTGCGGCCGCCGGGTCTCGACGAGCTGACGCTCGCCGACATCGAGGCGATCCGACTCCTGCTGCGCGGTGAGTCGGTCATCGACTGGCACCGGCTGAACTACGCCGACCACGCCGAGGTCGATCGCTTCCTCCGGCTCAACGAGTACGACCCCCAATCCGACGAGGAGATGGGGTGGCTCGAGAACGTGCGCGCCGAGGCGGTCGACTACCTCGCGCGCGCCTACGCCATGGCGATCCCGGACGAGGTCGCCGCCGATTTGCCTGCTCGCGATCTGTTCCTCGTCGCCTCGAGCCATGGCCCGCACCAGAAGTGGGCGTGCGTGGTGCTCAAGGTGATGCACATCATCCACCACATCAACGGCCGCAAGTCGCTGCTCAAGATGTCGGTCTCCGACGAGATCATCTTCCGCGAGATCGAGCTCAAGGTCATGCAGGTCGTCGAGCAGCTGCGCGCGGCCGGCGCCCCCCTGGCCGAATGGGAGTGGAGCCGCAAGCCGGTCGACTCGCAGATCACGAAGCTCCTGGCCAAGCGCTCGACGCTCGCGGCCAGCATCTACGACAAGCTTCGATTCCGGCTGATCGTCCCGACGCCGGAGGACCTCGTCCCGATGCTGGCGACCCTGACGCGCCAGCTGATCCCGTTCAACTACGTCGTCCCCGGTGAGAGTGTGAACCAGCTCATCGATCTGGCGGCGCTCATGCGAACGCCCGATGAATCCGGGCGGATCCGCACGACGACGGCGAACCCGTTCAACGAGTTCTCCGGTCCCGAGTACCGGATCGTGAACTTCGTCGCGGATCTGCCGCTGCGCGTGGGCCGGCTCCTTCCCGCGACCGAGACCGCCGCCGACATCGGCCACGTCGTGTTCGTCCTGACCGAGTTCCAGATCGCCGACAAACAGACGGCGCAGCGCAATGAATCCGGGGCCTCGAGCCACGAGGCGTACAAGGCGCGCCAGCACGAGCGCGTTCGCATGCGCCTGTTCCGCGACAAGGACGACCCGCTTCCGCCGGACTGAGCCCGCCGCAGGTCAGCGATTCAGCAGCAAATAGACGCCTGCGCCGATTCCTGCGAGCAGCAGGAGGAGCAGGAGCATTCGATCGAGGCGCAGCTTCTTCGGCGGAGGCGCGGTTGCCATGTGAGTGGACCGTATCACGCCACCGTGTGCGGCGACGGCATGCGCGGGAGCAGCTGCTTGAGGTGCCAGGCCTGAATGTGCAGGTCCCGCAGCGCCGCACGACGGTCTCGGCTCAGTGCTCGCGAGTAGGCGCCGATCACGAGCGCAAAGGCCAGGTAGCCGATGACGATCGCGACCGCCCCGGAGGTGTCGCGCGACCGGAACACGTTCCCCGAAGAGACCAGTCCTTCGGGATCCATCCACCAGGTGCGCGGAAGGATGCCGATCGCCTCCAGCGCGAACGGGGTCAGGACCAGGAGCGCGGTGTAGAGAATCACGAACCACCGGCGCTCGTTGACCCACGGCATCGGGGTGACGGCGAGCAAGACCCCCGCGACCATCAGCGGCGTGAGCACGAACGGACCCAGCAGCCGCGAGAACGTCACGGTGAGCACCAGGTTCACCGTCACGAAGATCCATACCGGAACCGCGCGAACACGCCAGTTGACCCACGAGGTGAGCGCGACCGCTGCGACGCTGAGGTAGATCGCGATCAGCGCCGGGTAGCTGATCACCTGGAGCCATGGAAGGGCCGGCGTGACGAGGAAGAACGCCAGCAACGGGATGACGGCACGCTTGCTGCGGTCGCGGACCAGCCGCGCCTCCTCTGCGGCGACCGAGGCCTCGAGCTCGGCCGGGAGCACCGGGGGCGGCTTGATCAAGAGCTCGGTGAGGAGGACGGCCGCGTCATGCGAGCCGGGATCGAGTACGAGCGCACGGCCACTGCGGAACACGGCATCGCCGCGGCGCGCCGGATCCCCCGAGGCGAGCGATTCGCGTGCACGGTCGAGCTGCTCGGCGGCGAGGAGCTTGCGCCGCTCGACATCGCGATCGCCGTCGAGATACCGCTGGATCCGCTCCGCCAGCGCGCGGGCTGTGGGGCGCGCGGCAGGATCCATGTCGAGGGCAGCGACGCACACTGCTTCGAGCTCGGGAGGGACGACGCGATCCGGACGACGGCGTGCAGGGGATAGCGGTAGGTCTTCGGCGATGGTCGTCGCGAGCGCGGCACCGCCACGTGGGTGAAGGGGTTCGCCCGCGAGGACCTCGAACAGCATCGATCCGATCGCGTAGACATCTGCGCTCGGGAGGACGTCGTCGCCGCGGATCTGCTCGGGCGCCATGTAGCCGGGCGTTCCAAGCAGCGCCCCGGTCTTCGTATCGCCGTCGAGTGACGCGATGTCGAGCGTCGGCAGCGGACCGCTGCGCCGGGTATCCACGATCACGCGGGCGACGCCCCAGTCGAGGACATAGACCTCGCCATAGTCGCCGAGCATGATGTTCGCGGGCTTGAGGTCGCGGTGGACCACATGGCGTGCGTGCGCGTGAGCGACCGCCTGACAGACATCGACGATCGCGCGGAGGAGGCGCTGCTGGGTCTCGACGCCTCCTTCGAGGAGCGCGGCCAGAGTGGTTCCGGTCAGGCGCTTCATCGTGAAGAACGGCAGACCGTCCTGATCTTTGCCGAGGTCATGCACCGGCACGATCGCGGGATGATCGAGACGCGCCTGGATCTTGGCCTCGCGCAGGAACCGCTCCACGTGCTCGGCGCTCGGCGCGGTGCCACGCATCCGCTTGAGCGCGACGTCACGGCCGATGTCGGGGTCGTGGGCGAGCAGCACCTCGCCCATCCCGCCGCGCCCGAGCATCTCGCCCAGCTCGTAGCCGCCGATGACCGGAGCGCTACGCTCGACCGGCGCGGTCGCCCCTCTTGTCGGTGTCCCCGGGGCCACCATCGTCGGAGTCTCCGGATCCACGGGCTCCGTGGGGTCGGTCATGCCTCCAGTATCGCCCTATAGACGAGGATTGTCGGGGAGCAGATGATTCATGTGCCACTTCTGGATCTGCACGACGCGCTTGGCGTCCTTGGCGGTGCTGTGCATCCGGCCCGCCACCAGGCCGACGATCGTGACGAACACGATGTTCGCGAAGAACAACAGGAACGCCCCGACCCCGGAGCTGATCTCGAGCATCTCGGATTGGCTGAAGATCGCCGACCTGGTGACCTCCCAGCTCTTCTCGAACACGCCCGCAACCTCGAGGCCGGCGGGCACGAGAAACGCGGCGCACGTCCACAGCAACACCGCCCATGGGCGGGTGGCCATCCACCGCGTGGTCGTCAGCCCGAGGACCACGCCGCACGCGAGGACCGGAGTCAGGATGAAGATGCCCGCGATCCGCGTCCACACCAGAGCGAGCAGGAAGTTTCCTGCGATCCCGAGGCCAATGCTGAACCGGCCGGTCTTTCCAGAGACCCACAGCAGCACGCACATGAACGTGACGACCGCATAGAACGCGATGACCATCCACCAGTTCTTGATCTCCACGAACGGAACGATGAGCAGGAAGGCGAACAGCGACGCGTAGCCCCAGAATCCGGCTCGTGTGCGCTCGGACGTGGCCTTCTGCTCCTCGACCTCGAGCTGCTTCACGAGCGCGGGGGGCAGCCT
>JACCQV010000850.1 GCA_013813945.1 Deltaproteobacteria bacterium
CGCGTCTCGCTCATCTGCAGGCGCGAGGCTCCGACCGAGATCCCGATCGCGAGCGAATCGCCGAGGCGCCGCGCCACGCCCAGCGTCAGGGTGTCGCGGCGGATCGATCCGGCGATCCCGCTGTACCGATATTCGAACGCAGCTTCGAGCTCGTTCGCCGGCAGGTCGCGCGGATCGCGCAGCGCACTCTGGCTCACCCCGGCGGTCATCGCGCCGAAGCCGATCACCCACGCCCCCACCGACCCGACGATCGCCGCGAGTGGCAGCGTGCTCGAGCCCGCCTGGTCGCGCGCGATCGGCCCATCGATGTGATCTGGATCCCACTCGACCGCATCGTCGAAGAACCCGACGCCGAGCTGAAACCGCGTCCCGTCGCGCCGCGCCATGGCGGCCGGGTTGACGAGCAGTGCTCCGCCGCCGTCGTCGGACGCCGCGCTGGCGCCCGCGCGGCCGATCGCGCGCGGCGAGCCCCCAACGATCGCGATCCCACCGGCGCTCGACGGCGTGGTCGCCCCGAGGATCAGCGTGAGGGCCCCCACGAGGGGGACCCTCGCCGCGCGGTGAATTCCGCGCTCAGGACGCGCGCGGGATTCGATCGTAGCGGCTCGGGCCACGCAGGCGCGGTGCACCGAGCGACTGTAGTGCATCACTCCTGTGAGTACGTCCCAGCCGGCACCACAACGAATCGCGGCGGATCGGCCGTAGGCTGCCAGCGATGTCACTGTCCCTGACCCGGCGTCGCGTGCTCGAGCTGTTCGGCGTCGGCGCGGCCACTGCCTTGATCGGCTGCGATGGGACGGCCGGTAGCGGCGGCCCCGACGCCCCCGGTCTGCCCGACGGATCCGGTGGTCCCGACGCGAGCGTCGACGCGGGCGCCGACCTCTGTGGTCCTGCGGCTGTCGCCTGGGCAGTGGGGGGGACCGCCGCGATGACCCGGAAGGATTGCTACCCGGATCCGTTCAGCGCCGCTGTGGCCAGCTGCCCGCTCGTCGTGTGCGCGACGACCGCGGGTCCGTGCACCGCGACCGCGCCCGTGCGTGAAGATGTCAGCGAAGGCTACCCGGGTCTGCCGGTCCGACTCGCGCTCAAGATCGTCTCCGCGACGACGTGCGCTCCGGTGGTCGGTGCGGTCATCGAGATCTGGCATACGCAGGTCACCGGCGTGTACTCGGGCGTCACGCCGTCGCCCGGCTTCTGCAGCGGTGGGGACGCCGACGCGCCGAACCACAGCTACTTCCGCGGCAAGCAGACCACCGACGCCACCGGGCGCGTCCACTTCGATACGTGCTTCCCGGGCTGGTACCCCGGGCGTGCGATCCACATCCACTTCCGCGTCACCGTCGGTGCCACGAGCTATCTCGTCTCGCAGCTGTTCTTCGACACCGCGCTGACGACGGAGATCTTCGCTAACCATCCGACCTACCAGCCAGAGGGTCAGCCGAACGTGTCGAACGCGAATGACGGTGTGATCGGCGGCGGCGGCTCGATCGCGCAATACCTGCTCGACACGCAGCGGATGAGCGATGGCGCGATGCTCGCGTCCAAGGTGATCGCGCTCCGCTCGGCCGCGCAACCGAACTGCTCGACCTAGAGCATCTAGGCGGGGACGGTTGCGATGTCAGGTGCCCTGTCCTCTTCCCGTCGATGGACACGCACCATGCGAACACGCCGTGGGGATGCATCCACGATCTCCAGCACGGTCCCATCGGGCGCAACCAGCTTGGTGCCTACGGGTGGAACCGTGAGCGCGAGTGCCATGCACAAACCCGCGATCGTGGTGCTCTCGCGCGCGATCGGGAGCGTCGTGTGAAGCGCGCGGTTGACCTTGCGCGTTGGAAACCAGCCCGGCACCAGGGCGCTCCCGTCAGCGTCCATCCGCAACGTCTGTTCTGGCAGGTCGTTCTCTCCGAAGATGTCGCCGACCAATTCCTCGAGCAGATCCTCGATCGTCACGAGGCCAGCGGTCCCGCCGTGCTCGTCGATGACGATCGCGATCTGGACTCGCCTCGCCTGCATCTCGCGAAGCACTGAACCGATGCGCGCGGTGAGCGGCACGTTGATCAAGGGGCGCATGATGTCGTCGAGAGCGATCAGGCTCTGCTCCCACGCCAGAGCGAGCACATCGCGCGCGACGACGTATCCGACCACTCGATCAAGGTCACCCTCGAAGATCGGCATGCGACTATGCCCCTCTTGCAGCAGGACATGCTGGATCTCGTGTGGCGGGGCCTCTCGCCGGATTGCGACGATCCGATCGCGTCGGACCATCACCTCGGCGACCATCACCTCGCCGAATCCGAGCGCGCGCGCGGCGATCTCACTCGATTTGGTATCGACAGAGCCGGTCTTCGCGGCCTCCTGCACGAGCTCACGCAACTCCTCGCGAGACATGCGTGCTTCGGTGAACGACGTCTTGTCTCCGAACAGCTTGAGCACGACGTTCGAACATCCGGTGAGGAACCACACCAGCGGTCGCATGATGCGCGACAGGCCTAGCAATGGCCGACCGATCAGGAACGCGTACCTATTCGAGTAGCGAAGTGCGAGCGACTTTGGCACCAGCTCCCCGAGTACGAGCGAAAGAAACGCCACGATCGCGACCACGATCACCATCGCCACTTCATGAGCGCTATCGCCAAACGCGCCTTCGAGGTGTGGCGTGAGATCACGCGCGATACTGGCCCCCCCGAACGCAGCAGCTGCCGCCCCGATGACGGTGATGCCGATCTGGACCGTTGCGAGGAAGCGCTCGGGCTGCTCGCGCAGCGCATGAACCGCCAGGGCGCCTCGATGGTTGGCCGCGGCTCGTTGTTGAACGGTTCCCTTCGCCGCTGTCAACACTGCGATCTCGGCACCTGCGAACAGCCCATTCACGATGACGAGCGCAAGCAGGATGAGTAGCTCTGTGAGCATGGCGAGAGTTCACCACGACATCCCCGCATTCGCAGGGTGCCGTGGTGCAGCTAACTGTCGCCGAACGTCTATAGCCGGCGGAACATCACGAGCGCATCGACGTCACCGAGGCTCGGGTGATGGAACGCCGCCGGGAGCGTGCCGGCGATCGCGAAGTCGAGCGCGGTCCACAGGTGAACGGCGGCGCCGTTGCTCGCGACCACGAAGTTGAACTGCATCGCGCGAAAGCCCCGCTCCTTCGCATGAACGAGCGAGTGCTTTGCCATCGCGCGTGCGAGGCCATGCCCTCCGGATCCCGCCGCGGTGACGTACGCGCAGTTTGCGACATGCGATCCTCCACCGCCCTGGTTCGCCCGGACGAAGTACGTGCCACCGAGCTCGCCCGACGCAAGACGCGCCACGAACACCTCGTGCCCCGAGGCAAACCAGTACGCGAGCCCTTCCTCGCGAGTCATGTCGCGGGGCAACGCAAGCGTCTCACCAGCGCGGATCACCGGCTCGAGCGCCGCCCAGATGGCTGCGTGATCTTCGTCGGTCGCGCGCTCGATGCTCGGGGCGGTGCGGTCAGTCACCCTTCAAGGGTACCCGCGAATCACAGACACGAGCAGCAGCGTTCTCGGGCGGCCTTGCAGCTGGTGTTGCCACGGTCGCAGGTCTCGTTTGCGTAGGCATCGGTGCCCCCGAGCTGCTGAGCCAGCACGCAGATCCGATCCGCGTTCTTGCAGATCGAGTCGGACAGCGTGCACGAGTCCTTGCAGGTGTCGCTCGCTGCGGGCTTACACGTGGGATCGGCGGCGGCTGGCACGACGCTCATCGGCTGAGGAGACACCTGCGCACAGCTCGCGTCAGCGGCGCACGTCGCGGGAGGCGTCGGGCGCACGCCCATCGACGTGAGCTGCGCCTCGATCTCGCGATCGAGAGTCTCGATCTCGTCGCGCGGCGTCATGCCGGTCGGGCCGGCCGCGACGACTTGACGGTCCGAGACCGCGCTCACCGGGGAACGCGCTGCGGTCTGCTGCGATCCCTTCGCCGAGCACGCGATCGCGACGGCGCAGCATCCTCCGACGAGGAGGCCTCTCGTCACCACAGCGAGCCCTGCACGCCGGTCGCTCCGGTCGGAGACTTGATGTCGTCCGAGCAACCGCAGCAGCGCTGCTTGGCCTCACGGCACGACGCCTTCGCACTCGTACACTTCTCTTGCGCAAAGGAGTCGTTCTTGCCGAGCTCGTCGGCGAGCCCGCAGATTGCCTCCGCGTTGTCACAGATCGCATCCGCGATGCTGCAGATGTCGCTGCACGTCGCCGGCTCGGTCACGTGCGCCTTGCACACCCGCGCCGCATCTCGAGCCGACTGACTGCGAACGACCGAGATGAACGTCGCAGGAGGATCGAGATCCATCTTGGCTTCGTGACGCCATCCGCGGATCTGCGTCCACAGGTTCGAGATCTCGTTGCGCTTGTCGAAGCCCTTCGTCTGCTGTGCACCGCCACACGCGACGACACCGGCGAACGTGACGCCGAGCGCGAGCCCCGCGAGGATGCCCTTCACCGCTGCTCCATGAGCTGCTTCTGCAGCTTCACGTTGATCTCGATCGAACGATCGTACGCGGTGATCGCCGCGCGACGCTCGTCAGCAGCCTTCGCCTTGCTGGCCTCGCCCTCGGTATCGAGCTGCGCGGCGCGTGCCTCGTGGATCTCGCCCTGCACCGTGTGGAGGTTCGCGACGAAGAAGCTCTCGCGCTGACTCTGGGCCAGGCCCTCCTGCACGGTCCTCATGGCTTCCTCGATCTGGCCCTGGCTGACGAGCAGCTTCGCGAGCAGCGCGCGCGCATCGGCGCGAACGTCCTCTGCCTCGGGTGCGCCGGTGGGGAACCGCAGCGAGAGGATCTGACGGACCGAGGTGGTCGCAGCGACGAGGTTGCCATCGCTCATGTAGACCTTGGCCTTGCGATGAAAATTCTTCGCCTGGGCCAACGCGATCATCAGCTCCTCGTCGATGACGTCCGAGGGGTCGGCCACGCGGGTCTGCGAGGGCGCGCTGGGCTCACGCTCGGACGAGCAGGCCGGGAGACCTGTGATCCCGATCGCGATCCCCAGCACGAGGAGCCCGACCGTCGAGAACTGCTTGCTGGTCATGGCTTGCCTCCGCTGAGCCGACGTTCACGATAGCCGTCGAGTCGATCTGCAAACAGGTAGTCGATGCGCGAGCTCGCATCGCCGGCGTGCTCGCGGGCGATCGGGCCGACCAGCGGGTCCGCCGGTCGCGACGTCCAGCTCGTGGGCACCTGCGCCGTCTCGTGGACGACCGTGGTCTGCTGCGGCGCGCGCAGCCACAGCACGAGCACCGCGGCGGCCGCGATGGCCGTGCTCGCAGCAGCGACCGCCCACGGCATCCAGCGCTTCCCGCGGGCACGCGCGATCGGGGTCGCCGAGCCGCTCGCACCGCTGCCGACCCCACCGACCGCCTGGCGCAGCGCATCCTCGACGATCGAGCGCTGCTTCGTTGCCGACAGCTCCATCCCACCGTTCGCCGCGCTGATCACCGTCGCGACCTCGAGCAGGGCACGATCGTCGGCGCTCATCGCGACCGGCGTTCGCCCGCCCAGCGTCTTGTCGACGATGTCCGCGAACGTCTTCGCGTGCGCGCGCTCGCTCGGCGTCGCCTCCGCATCGGGCTCGGGGACGGGGCTGGTCAGAAAGTCGTCGTCGCGGGTGGCCATCAGTTGTCTCCTGTCGTCGGAGCGGGCGTGCTGCGCTCACCGAAGTGCTTGCGGAACGCGCGCACGGCGCGGAAGAGAAGGACATCAAACGTGCCGATCGTGACCCCGAGCTGGTTGGCGCAGTCCTCGCGCGACAGCTCCTGGATCAGCCGGAGATCGATGGCAGTGCGGTAGCGATCCTGGAGGAGGTGCATGGTCTCGGTGATCCGGTCGCGGTGGGCGCGACGCTCCTGATCGGCGATCAGCAGCGCATCGGCGTGGGTCTCGGCATCGGTCTCGTGTTTGACCTCATGCGCCATCGCATCGGCGAGCTTGCGAGAGCGCTTGGACTGGCGATGGACGTCGAACACCTTGTTGATCGCGATCTGTCGCAGCCACGGATAGATCGACTTGCCCTGCCAGGTGAACCGCTTGATCTTCTCGACCGCCGTCGCGAGCGTGTCGCGCAGGACCTCCTCGGCCGACACGGCATCCCCGAGCCGCGGCAAGATCACCGTGCCGTAGAGGGGTTGAGCGTAGCGTTCGAGGATGGGGCGCATGGCGTCGAGGTTGCCTTGCTGGGCCTCCTCGATCAGGCGCTGCTCGGCTTCGAGCTCGGCGAGGATCTGATCGTCAGCGGGTTCGGAGGCCACAGACACCTATTCAACGCCCCGTAAGGTCCGTAGCTTACACGCGAGGTCGCCGGACTCCGTCGTACCGGACCTCCATCAGCTCGAGCCCGTGGGCGGGCGCGGTCATCCCGGCGAGACCACGGTCCTTGGATGCAAGGATCTCGGGTACTTGCGATGCCTCCCGGTAGCCGCGGCCGACCTCGGCCAGGGTCCCGACCAGGATTCTCACCATGTTGCGAAGGAAGGCATTGCCGCGAACTTCCACGACCAGGACGTCCTCGGGCCCCTCGACCAGCTCGATCCCGTGGATCTGGCGGACGGTCGTCTTCGCCGCACAGCCAATCGCCCGGAACGCGGCAAAGTCGTGCTCCCCCACGAGCGATCCAGCGGCCACTCGCATCGCCGCAAGGTCGAGTGACTGCGGGTGATGCCAGGCGCGCTCGCGCCAGCGCGGCGAGCGATCGGCGCCTCTATAGATGAGGTAGCGATAGTGCTTTCCGGTTGCGGAGAATCGCGGGTGGAAGTCGAGCGCGACTTCGGAGACCTCGCGGACCGCGATCGCATCCGGGAGCATGGAGTTCACGCCCCGACGGATTCCGTGGAGCTCGATCGGACGCTCCGTCTGGAACGTCGCGACCTGACCGCGCGCGTGCACTCCTGCGTCGGTGCGCGAAGCACCGGTGATCCGGACCTCGTGAGTGAGCAGCTTCGCGAGTGCTTCCTCGAGGTGCTGCTGGACGGTCGGGCCATTTGGCTGGCGCTGCCATCCACAGAGCTCGGTGCCGTCATATTCGATGACGAGCTTGATCTGCCGCACGCAGGCCACCGTACTACGGCGCAAAAAAAACCGCCGGTGTACGAGACACCGGCGGCCGACTCACGCCCTCGCGGCAAGCTGCGCGAGTCAAAACATGGAGTCGTGCCCAACTGCATTGCACATCGGGCGCCAGCACCCATCGATCGTTAACCCACGAGCAGCTGGTGGGTACGGCGATCTCGGTGTTGCTCGCGCGTGCGCGGACGACCCAGCCGCGATGGAGCTCGTGCGAGTTCGCACCATCGTCCAAACGACGACCACGGGACCCTTCTAAGATCATCGCTGACTTGGGCTCCTGGCATCCCAGTTGCTCTATCCGAGTTTGCGGCAAGCGGCCCTAACCGCAATGCTGGTCAGTTAAGGTCGTTCGTGCACGTGCACGTACGTGCACGTGCACGTGCACGTGTCACGTGCACGTCCACGTCCACGAACAGGCAACCGAGCAGAGGCGCAGCCGATAGGTGCGACA
>JACCQV010000886.1 GCA_013813945.1 Deltaproteobacteria bacterium
CGATCCACGTCTCGCGGCCGGGCGGCCGTTCGACCAGCTCGTCGGCGAGCCGCTCGAGCATGAGCTGCGTGACGGCCTCGTCGCCATGGATCGCGCCGAACAGCAGCGCGGGCGGCCGCGGCTTTGCGTAGCCCGGCGGGGAGAAATGCACGGCCTCGATCGGCCGGCCCAGGACGCTGTGCCCGATCACGAGCTCGCTGCGCTGACTCATCTATTCGAGCTGCTTGCCGATCACGCTCGCGGTTCCGTATCCGGCGATCGCCAGATACGCGACGCCCATCGTCATGCCTCCGAGCATTCCCGCCCCGCCGCCACCGCCACCGCCGCCGCCGCTGCCTCCGATGCCACCACCGGCGACCCACTGCATGAGGCCGGTGTACGGACTCGCCTCGATGATCTGCGGCTCGCCGATGAGGAAGAGGAAGGCAACGTGCATCACGAGCCCCCACAGGATGAGGAACCATGCGATCGGCTTGGAGCCGCCGCTCGCCGGGGACGGCAGCCACGCGAGCAACGACAGCACGACCATCGTGATGTTCACGAGGACGAGGATCACGAGGATCTTCAATGCGCCCGGCGCCTCGATCGCGCCCTTGAACAGCTCGACGAGCATGATCGTGCCGTGCTGCGGCACGATGTACGGCACGAGCGACGCGATCGCACCGACGGTGATGAGAATGCGTGGCAGCGAGGCGTCGCGATACTCGTGCCGCGCGAGCAGGCTCGGGATCAGGATCACGGTGCCGACCATCGAGACGAGCAGCGGCCAGGGTGGCATGCCGTTGATGAGCGCCGGGACGAAGACGCCGGCGAGGCCGAGGATCATCGCGATCATCCCGCGTGCTGCCGACGCCAGCGGCATCGCCCCGAGGACAATGCTCAGCAACCCAACGCTCGCCATGATCAATGGCGCGAGCTTCGCCGTCCCCGGTGCATGAATGATCGCGTCCCAGTTGAACGCGAGCGGCTCGAGCGAGATCGGCGTCGCGAACGCGGCCAGCAGAAGCCCGCCCCAGACGAACATCATGATCCGCATGGTGTCCTTCCACGGCTCGATCGGACGGCCCGCGCGCGCTGCGGTCTGCGACGCGAGATACGGCGGAGACGCCTGCACGGGCGCGATCGGCGCCGGCGCCCTCTGTGCATTCCCGCCGGGCGGCGCCTGATACGCCGGCGGTGTCTGGTACGGAGTCGGTGGTTGATACGCGGGCGCGCTCGGATATGCGGGTGCGCTCGGACCTGGTCCCATCGGACCCGGGCCCGGGCTGCCACCTGGCGGAACGAACATCGTCGCGGCATTCGCTGCGGATACTGGCGGCGCACCGTACGGCGAGGGCTGCTGCGGCCCACCCATCGGCGGCGGGCCCGACGGATGGTTCGAGCGTGGCGCGCTGTACGGCGCAGCGGCCGGAGCATTCGGCGGTGGCGCCGATCCGGCGCCGCGCGCCGCATTCGCGGCCGCCTGCGCACGCAGCGCGTCGAGCTCGGCGTTGCCGCCATAGCCCATGACGGTCTTCGCCATCGCGGGCGACGAGGCCGGAGCCGGTGCTTGCTTGGCGCCGCAGAACACGCAGTGAAGTGCGGCGTCCGGCAGGTCCTTGGTGCAGCTAGCGCATTTCTTCACGAGTCCTCTGCGTCGCGAGCGTGGCTCCGACGTCGAGATGATAGGGCAGCAAGCGAGCGCGCTGCAAACCGTGCCTCGTTCGATCGTCTGCGGCTTGATCGATGTACCGTAGTGGCATGGTCTCGCTGGGTGACGTGCGCAGGAGCGCTTCCGCGTTATTCGCGCAAGGACAACACCTCGCCGCGCTGCGGCTCTATGACGCGATCGTCGCCGCCGCTCCGCTCGATTTTGACGCGCGGATCCGCGTCGCAGATTGCGCGCTCGCCCTCGGAGATCCGGGTGCGGCCAAGGTCTACCGGGCCGCTGCCTGGTACTGCCTCAAGTCGGGGCATCCCCTCGCGGCCCTGGTCTGCGCCCGTGTCCTCGAGGCACATGGTGCGGACTCCAGTGACCTGACCGCGGCGCTGGTCGTCAATTACGGGTCGGAGTCCGAGCGGCTCGGCAAGGTGGCGGCCCGCGTTGCGCTGCCGGCCGACACGCTCCCGGTTCCCGTCCCCGACGTGCGGCTGGCGGCCCCGGCCGATGCGCTCCCGCAGGCACTGCTGCGCGCCGAGCATGCGACCGATCAGTTCACCGATTATCCCGAGTCGCTCCATCCGATCCCGCTGCTCTCCGCGATGACCGAGGCGGCGTTCCGGCGCGTACTGTCGACGCTGGTCTTGCGCCGGCTCCCCGTCGGCGCCCTCGTGATCCGCGAAGGCGAGCCCGGTAACTCGTTCTTCTTCGTCGCCGCAGGACAGCTCACCGTCTACGCCACCGATGGCCTCGGCCGGAAGACCGAGCTGGCCCAGCTCGGCGAGGGCGCCGTGTTCGGTGAGATGGCGCTGCTGTCGGCGCAGCCGCGCTCGGCGACGGTCGGCTGTCTCGCGGAGGTCGACCTGCTCGAGGTCGGTCGCCAGTCGCTGTCGACGCTCGCCGACGAGCTCGGCGCGGTCGCGGAGGCGCTCCACGCCTTCACGCGCGACCGGCTGCTCGCGAACCTGATGGCAACGAGCCCGCTGTTCAAACCGTTCAATCGAATGCAGCAGCGAGATCTGCTGCGCCGGTTCACGAGCCATGACGTCGCGCCGGGCACCGTGGTGATCAACGAAGGCGAGGAGGGGCGCGGCCTGTTCGTCGTGCTCTCCGGTGAGCTCGATGTCTCGCGCCGCCAGGCCGACGGAACCGCGGTACCACTCGGCGGGCTGCGGACCGGCGACGTGTTCGGCGAGATCTCGCTGTTGCGAAATGTCCGGACGAGCGCCACGGTCGTGGCCCAGCGGTCGGCGACGGTCCTGTTCCTCGCCCGCGAGTACGTCGCCCGCATCGTCGAAGCGATGCCTGAAATCAGGAGCTATCTCGAAGCGTTGGCCGAGGATCGCGAGATCGACAACCAGCTGGTCCTCGGGGAGGACGACACACCGGCGGACGAGCGCATCCTCATCTGACGACCTATACTCATCTTCATGGATGAGACCCAATCGAAGCGTGGTGGCGTCAGCAAGTTGCTGTGGCTACTCGTAGCCATCGCGATCGTTGCTCTCTGGTGGTTCTACCGCGAGCAGCCCGACGCGGGCGTGACCGCTGCGCAGGAGCAGGCCGACCGGCTCGCTGCCGACAGCGACCCCGATGACATCCTGGTCGATCTGACCGACAACGCGTCCGCTGCCCAGGTGGCCGCGATCGAGCGCGACCTCGGAATCGATCTCGTCCTCGTCAGCGACGAGTCCGCGGACGAGCAGTTCTATCGCGCGCACGTCGATCCCGCGCGGCGCGATGCGCTGATCGCGATGCTCGCGGCGCGCTCGGAGGTCGAGATCGCCGAGCCCGACTCGCTGATGTCGATCCCCGCCGGGGAGGCTGTGCTCGCCGCGGCGCCGGGCCCCACAGAGCCTGGCTATCCCAACGACCCGCTCTATCCCAAGCAGTGGCACATGCGGCAGATCGGCATGCCCGAGGCGTGGAAGCTCGCCGACGGCAACGGCGTGATCGTCGCCGTGCTCGACACCGGCGTTGCCTATCAGGACCGCGGCAAGTTCACGCTGCTCCCCGATCTCAAGGGCATCGAGTTCGTGAAGCCCTACGACTTCGTCTCGAACACCAAGAATGCGGACGACGACCACGGCCACGGCTCGCACGTGACCGGCTCGATCGCGCAGGTCACGAACAACGGCATCGGTGTTACTGGCGTCGCGCGCAACGTTCGCATCATGCCGCTCAAGGTCCTGTCGGCGGGCGGCTCGGGCTCGGTCGGCGGGATCGCCGATGCGATTCGCTACGCGGCGGACAATGGCGCGAAGGTCATCAACATGAGCCTCGGCGGCGCGTTCCCGTCGGCGGTCCTCAAGAAGGCCGTGAAGTACGCGTTCGACAAGGGCGTGACGGTCGTCTGCGCGGCGGGCAACGAGAGCCGCAGCAAGGTCGGCTATCCAGCCGCGTATCCAGGCGCGATCGCCGTCAGCGCGACGCAGAACGACGAGGCGATCACGTTCTACTCGAACTACGGGAAGGACATCGACATCGCCGCACCGGGTGGCAACACCCGCTCGGCCGACGGTGGTCGTAACAACCCCGACGGCGGCGTCCTCCAGAACACGATCGAGATCGGGAACCCGACGAAGAACGACTATTACTCGTACATGGGCACCTCGATGGCCTCGCCGCACGCGGCGGGCGTCGCGGCGCTCGTGGTCGGCGAGGGCGTCACGGATCCGACGGCGGTCGAGAAGGTCCTCCAGGACACCGCTCGCAAGCCGGCCAACCAGACCTACAACCGCGACAAGTACGGCGCCGGCATCATCGATGCGCCCGCAGCGGTCAAGGCAGCGCGCTCCAAGGACGGCGGCTTGCGCCTCCTCCTCGGTCTCTTGATGGCCGGCGCGGTTGCGGCCTCGGCTCGCAAGCGTGGCCTTGGCGTTTCGATCGCGGGCCTCGGTGGTGTCGGGTACCTCGCGGGCGTCCTGGTCGGCGCGACGGGCCTGTTCTTCCTCCCGGCGATCGCACCGAGCCTGTCGAGCGTGCCGGTGATCGAGTCTTTGACCCACGGCCTCCCCCAGTGGATCGGCAGTGGCAACCTGATGCTGTTCAGCGCGCTGATCCCGTTCGCTCTGCTCGCCATCGGCTACGGCGTGCCGCGCGCACGTGCTCCGCTCGCAGGCCTCGCAGTCGGCGTCGCGGCGCACCTCGCATTCTTTGCGGTCGTCCCGATGCTGACGCTCAGCGTGCCGTCTGCGTTCGGCTTCGCGACCGTGTGGCTGCTGCTCAACGCAGCGGTCTGCCTCGGCATCGCGCGCCTGGCGCTCCGGCGCTAGCTTGGGCCCAGGGAAACGCGTTCGACGTCGTCGACGTGAACGTGAACGTCAACGCCACCATGGACGTTGACGTTGACGGGCAACCAGTCGGCCCATGACCCGCCTGGTCTACTCCCAGGACTGGATGGCTTGCTCGAGTGACCACGGTGCCCATCGGCGGATTCCGGTGGACCTTAGTCGCCAACGCTCTCCGGCGATGAAGCTCAGTGCAGAGCGTCGCTGCGCGTCGGGCCTCGACCTGACGATGCCGTGAGGGTCAAGGTCAACGTCCAAGGTGGTGTTGAGGTTGACGTTCAAGTCGACGCCGCCGTCGCATGAGCGTCATGGACGCCAGCTCGTCCACACGGGCTCGCCCTGTTTCGTTATGCTGCGGGGCGTGAACCGGCACCGGATCTCGATCGCACGCGAGCAGTACAAGGTCTCGTGCGCGCACATGACGGTGTTCCCGGACGGAACGAAGGAACGTCTGCACGGGCACAACTACACGATCGCGATCGCGCTCGAGGTCGACCGGATCGACCTGCCCGCGATGCTGCCGTTCTCACCGATCAAGGCGGCCCTCGGCGAGCTGTGTGCGGCGTGGAAAGAACACGTGCTGATAGCGACGAAGAACCCGCACCTCGTGCTCGTGCGGGATGACTCCGAGCTCGAGCTCACCCTGTGTGGCGAGCGCTACGTGTTTCCTCGTGGCGATGTGCTGCTCCTGCCGATCGACAACGTCTCGGTCGAGGCGCTCGCGGCTCACATCGCGGAGCTGTTGCGAGAGCGTCTCGCGTCCGAGCTGTCGGGAGCGCATGTGCGTGGCCTCGAGATCACCGTCGAGGAATCACCGGGCCAGGGTGCGAGCTGCATGCTCCCGCTGCGCTGATCAGCAAGATCTCGCCGCTGTCGCTTCGGTTCGCGCTACGATGTGGTCGATGGCGGAGGGGCGTGGCGATGCAACTCCCGTGAGCACGGCGGCGCTCGGCCCGATCGTGGAGATCGCCTCGCGGCGGTTTGCCGTCCCGTTCCAGTGTCCGTGCTGTGGCGCAGCGCCGGACAGCGAGCTCACCATTCCGGTGATGCGCGCGAAGGGCCGCGCTCTCGCGGAGGACTCGGCGAAGCGACTCGACTTCCCGTACTGCCGGCGGTGCCTGGCGCACGTCGAAGCGTTTCAGGGCGCCGGCGTCGTCTCGGCCGGGATCACGCTCGCGGGGCTCCTGCTGGGCGTCGCCGTCGCGCTGCTCGTGCACTCGATCGCCGGCGTCGTGATGATCGTCGCGGCGCTCGGTGTTGCGTACGGCCTCCTCATGAATCGTCGGGCGCAGGCGGCGGCGAAGTGCAGCCCGGCGTGCCCATCTGCCGACACCGCCGTGACCTACTTCGGGTGGTCAGGTAGCTCGAGCTCGTTCGCGTTTCGCTCGCCGACGTACACGGCCCGGTTCGCCGAGGACAACACCACGAAGCTGGTCAACGCGAGCCGTGGACTCAGCCGACTCCTCGAGGGGCATCGGGTCGCCCGCCTCGCCGTGCCAACGCCGGCCTCGACGATGGTCGTCCCGCCGCCCCGCACCGGTCGCGAGTGGATCGAGCGAATCGAGAAGGCGTCGACGCGGATCGCGCGTCGCCACGATCTGCACAACGCACTCGAGATGATCCAGGACACCACGGAACGCAGCGAGCTGCTGCGCGCCGCGACGCGAGCCGAGCTTGCTGCCGTGCGCACCAAGCTCGAGCGGCTCAGC
>JACCQV010000891.1 GCA_013813945.1 Deltaproteobacteria bacterium
ACACCGATCTGCTTGGCAGGTCCGCTCTCATCGTTGAGCGCCCCGATCGTGACCACCTTCTTCTCGAGGTTCACGCCCGGCGCGGCGGCCGGCCTCGGCGCACCCGTGCCTGCTCCGACGGCTGCGGAGCCCGGATCCACCTTTTGCTTGTCGTCGACCTTCTTGCCACAGCCCGCCAGCAGAGCGGCGAGCGCGATGGCAGTCCCCACGGAAGTCTTGGTTCGCATGGCGGTATCGAAGACGCAGGTCGGGGACGTGTCAACGCGGGGAGGCGGTCATTTGCCGTCCAGTTCGACGGCGCCCGCTACTTCGAGGAGCGCGCGTGGAGTTTCAGTTGAGTTCAGCGCGGCTCGCCCGACGGGCGCGTCGGATCGATCGCGGCGAGCGCATCGATGAACGCCTCGTCGAACCCCGCGCGAACCCGCGCTTCGCGATCGAAGCGGGCACCGCGCGCGCGACGGGGGCCGAGCGGGAACTTCACGTGATCGAGGTACGCCTGCCAGAGATCGACGTCGCCCGCGAGCCGCTTGAGCCAGACCCAGCCGAAGTGGACGTGGCGGATCTCGTCGGCGTGAACCTGGTCGAGCGCCTCCGCGGTCGCGTGATCGCCGCATGCGCGCGCTGCTGCCGCGTAGTCGCCCGCGAAGTCGAGGTTGGCATTCTCGAACGTCAGGTTCATCGCGCACGCGAACTCGAGCGGGCTGCCGAGGTGATCGAGCTTGTTCCAGAAGTGGCCGGTGACGGGCAGGTCCCCGAACGACAGGCCGTGTGCCGTCAGGCGGTCGCGATAGAGGCCGAGGTGCCGTTGCTCGTCGGCGAGGATCGCGACCAGGCCGCGGCGGAACGCGAGCGGTGCGGAGGGAAACGCGAGCAGCGCCCACGCGAACAGCTCGATCGCCTGCAGCTCGTGGTTCGCGAGCGCGTGAAGGATCCGCGCGCGCTGCTGTGGATCGCGCATGCCCGAGAGCGGTGGCACCTTCGCGGATCGGCCCGGGACGATCGCGAGGGCAGGGGGCCTCCCCGGTGCGCGGAGCCGCAGCGCGGGTTCGGCATCCTCGAGGACCAAGTCCGCCGGCGGCGCCACGAGCTTCGCGTCGAGCGTCTCACCCGTGACGATCGCCAGCGCGTAGGCGCGCGCGGTCACGGTCAGCGTCACGACGAGCGACGGCGGCGCGGACGCAGCAGGAACCCGAGGACGCCGAGCGCGAACAGCGCGGGTCCCGTCGGCTTGCTGCCGGTCTCGCAGCATCCACCGCCACCCGTCTCCCAGCACACCCCGCCGCTGCCGCCGGGGATACACGAGAAGTCCTCGGGGCACGCACCTTCGAGATCGAGCCGGCACGGCTCGACGCATGCCTTGTTGCCACCCTCTTCACCGATGCACACGTTCGAGAGGCACTCGGTGTTCGCGTTGCAGAAGCTACCGAGGCCACCCGGCGCATCGGGGCCCGGGAGGCAGACGCCCATCACGCAGACGTCATCGCCGCTGCAGCCCTTGGATGCGGTGCACGGCGGACCGACGTCGACCTCGAGGCTCGCCATCGCCGGCGTGCCCTGGACGTCGAACGCGCGGACCTCGACGCTGTGTGGACCCTGGCCCACCGACTCGGGCGCGGCGACCTGATAGGGCGGCGTCTTCGCGACGACGCCCGTGTTGACGCCGTCGATCCACAGCTCGACGCGGTCGATCCCGACGTCATCGGTGGCGGCGATCCGCACGATGAACTTCGGCTGCACCTTGCCGCCGTCGCTCGGGGACTTGATCGAGACGGTCGGCGCGGTCGGCGCGCCTGGACCGAACATGTCGATGATGTAGCGGTACGAGTTCTGCGTCGATGCGCCGGTACACCGGCAGGGGACCTCCGAGAACGTGCCGCACGGCGAGTCGGTCGCCTGGAACCGCTTCATCGACGGCCCACCGTTGAGGTACGTCATCGGATCGGCGGCGTTGTACTCGTGCTCGAGGCCGAAGGCGTGCGCGGTCTCCTGCGCGGCCGTCCAGCACAGCGCATCGCTGTCGGCGCCGTAGACGTCGAACGTGAAGCTGACGGCATTCGGGATCTCGTCGCAGGTGAACGGCGCGACACCGCCTGCACCCGCGAGCTCGGAGTCGAGCTCGGTCGCTCGGCCGCCGACGATGTTCTCGTAGTGCGGCACGCCCGGACCGGGATCGACATCGGTGACGCCGATGTTGAACGGCGCATACGTCACGCGCATGCACGTCATGACCTTGGCCCAGACCGCATCGCTCTGCTTGAAGCCGGTGATCGTGACCTGGCTATCTGGAATGCTCGACGTGTTGGTGCGCGAGTCATCGACGCCTGGCTTGATCACGCAGCCGACGCTGGCGGGGCAGCGGTTCATGAAGATCAGACGCGACGCCGGCGCCGCTTGCGGCGGATTGCCGACCGGCACATCGACGATGACCGGCTGCGGTCGCGGTGCAATCTGCGCGAACGCGACGCCACCCACCGAGCCGAGGGTCGCGAACACGAGCGCCGCTGCGATGCGGGCGCTCATGACTTCCGCCGCCGCCGCGCAAACAGCATGGCGGCGAACGCGAGACCGAGCGAGACCGCGCCGCCGGGACCACCCGCCGAGCAGATGCCGCCGGTGCCGTCGTCGTAGCCGGGCCAGCACACGCCCTGGTCGCCGGCCTTGAGACAGCCGAAGTCGTCGGGGCACTGACCTTCGCCGAGCTCGCAGTTCTCGACGCAGTACTTCGCGCCGCTCGCGTCGGTTGCGCATTGACCCGACGCGCAGTCGGGACCGGAGTTGCACGTCGAGCCGAGGCCGCCCTGCGCTCCTGGACCCGGGACGCAGCGCCCGCCGATGCAGGTGTCCGTGTCCTTGGGGCAGTCGGCCGGCTTGCCACACGGCTCGCCGATCACGACCTGGACGTTCGCGTCCTTCGCGGTACCGTAGATGTCGTACGCGAGCACCTTCACGTTGTGCGTGCCGTCGGCGAGCGTGGTGGGCGCGTTGAACGCGAACGGGCCGGTCATCAGCTGCGAGGTCATCACGCCGTCGACCCAGAGCTCGACCCGCTGGATGCCGTTGTCGTCGCTCGCCTCGGCGATGACCGGGAAGCCGGGGGCGACGCTCGCGCCGAGCTTGGGGTTCGAGATCGTGACGGTGGGCGGCGTCGGCGTACCGGTCCCGAACAGCAGACGGAGCCGCGCCGCGGAGTTTTGCGTCGGGCCGGTCTGGCACGAGCACGTGCGAGTCTGGTTGTTCGTGCCCGAGCAGGTCAGGCCCATGTACGAGCCATTGGTGCAGTCGCTGCCGCAGGTCACGGGAGCATCCTTGAACCGCCGGCGGCCGTTGTAGGGAGCGTAGGTCATCGGATCGCTCGCGTCGGTGACGTGGTCGAGCCGCCACGAGTGAGCGATCTCCTGCGCCGCCGTCGCGCAGATCTCGTTGACGTTTGCGCCGTAGACATTCTGGAACGCGAACACGAGCGAGTTCGGGATGTGCTCGGCGCACGAGAACGGCGAGACCCCACCGATGCCAGAGCTCATCCCCAGATCCTGAGGACTGCCCGCGATCATGATCTCGAAGTGCGGAGCCGGGCTTGGGTTCGAGGTCACGATCTCGACGCCAAACGGCGAGAACACATCCTTGAGGCAGAGTACGACTTCGTTCCAGACCGCGTCGCTCGCATCGAACGGCGTCAAAGTGCGAGTGCCGCTGAGCGGCCACCCGCCCTGGCTGCTCGAGTTGTCGATCGACGTCGCACTCGTACCACCGCGCACCACGCAGCCGTTCGGCTTGCAGGGATTGATGTAGACCTTGTTCGTGTTGACCGCGTGAGGGACCGATGCGGGATCGAGATCCGACCAGACCCATCCAGTGGTCGGTCGAGTCGCGGACACGAGGGGCACCGGTGAGGCGTCCTCGTTGATCGAGTCACCCTGGTCGAGCCCAAAGGGTAGATCGACCGTCCCGGTCTCCGCAAAAGCAGGAGCACACAGGACGGAAGCGAGCGTTACAGCACCCAGCAGGACGCGCTTCATTGGGGGCTACGCTAGCTCGCCAACCAGCGGCAAACCTAGAGCAAAATGCTGTCTTCCGGTTGTATCGGGTGAGGCCTGCCGTACGCGATCGCGGGCGCGGGATGCCGTCGGTAACTCACCGGAAAAGCAGCTGCTGATTGCGGCGGGTGTGATCAGAAACGCACCGAGGCCGCTGGTTGCTTAGCGGCGACGACGGCGGCGCGACAGCAACAGCGCACCGAGACCGAGCCCGAAGAACGACAGTCCCGCAGCGTCATTGTTCGTGCTGCAGCCACCGCCACCACCCGCGCCGGGCCAGCACACACTGCCGGTTCCTGCGGTGATGCAGCCGAAGTCGCCGGGGCAGCCGTCGAGCTCGGGATCGCACGACTCGACGCAGTAGGAGTTGCCGCTGCCATCCGAGGCGCACTGGCCGGACTTGCACTCCGGGTTGCCGGTGCAGGTGTCACCGAGACCGCCATCGACGCCTTCACCAGGGACGCAGCGACCGTCGACGCAGGTATCGGTGTCGTTCGAGCAGTCTGCTGCCTTCTTGCACGGCGCACCAATCGCGACCGTGATCGATGCGTCGTCCGGAGTTCCACCGACGTCGTAGCCGGTGATCTTGATCGTGTGATTGCCCTGGCCGAGGGTCATCGGAGCGTTGAACACCCAGGGTGCGGCATTGATGGTTGCAACGAGGTTGCCGTCGATGCGGAGCTCGGCCTTGGTCGCGCCGACGTCGTCCGTGATGTCCGCGCGGATCGCGAAGCCCGCCTGCACGCTGTCGCCCTGCTTGGGCGCGGTGATGGTCACGGTCGGCGGCGTCGGTGTGCTCGAGCCGAACGTGCCCATGATCATCTGGTGCGAGTTCATGTTGGAACCGCCGCACTGGCAGTTGCGTGCAGAGAACTCACCGCACGGGCCGGCGGTGTTCTGGAACGTCTTCCGATCCGGACCACTCTGCAGGTACGTCATCGGATCCTTGTTGTCGAACTTGTGGTCGAGGCCCCACGAGTGCGCGGTCTCCTGCGCCACGGTCCAGCACACATCATCGACGCTGCCGCCGTAGATGTTCGCGAACGAGAACGAGATCGCGTTGTTGATGAAGCCGCACGCGAACGGCGACACACCGCCAACGCCGCTCTGCATCTGGACGTCCTGCGGACGGCCCGCGACGATCGCCATGTGGTAGTTGCCGCTCGCCGGGCGCTCGGTGACGATCTGGACGCCGTACGCCGCGTAGGTGTCCTTGACGCACTGGACGACCTGCTGCCAGTTCGAGTCGCTGTACGCGAACGGGGTGACGGTCGACGCCTGGTCGGGGATGCTCGAGCGGTTGGTCGCCGAGTTGTCCTGGCCGGGGGTGACCTGGCAGCCGTTCGGCTTGCAGTTGTTGAGGTAGATGACGTTCGACTGGACGGCCGACACGCCGTCGCCGGTCACGGTCGGCAGACCCGGGTCGATGATCTTGTAGGTCGCCTGCGGACGCGTCCACGGCGTGGCGAGCGGATTCTGGGCGGCGTCGCCGATGTCGCCCTGGACGAAGTCGGCACTCGCGAGTCCCGTCATTCCAGTCACCAGCAGCGCCGAGAAGGACAGAAATCCGGCAAGCGTGGTCTTCATCGCGGAGCGTTATAGTGAAAGCCAGCGCTCCGTCTCTACGGGGTCCTGCTGTCTTCGGCTCGCGCCACCTGAGATGGCCGATGCGCATTCATAGCGAACGGTTGTTCTCGGTCCAACTGGGCGAGATCCCGGCCCGATCTCCGATAATTTGAGCCGTCGTTACAGCAGTCCGGACAGGACGATGAAAGCGACGTACGCGGCGATCAGGAGCACACCCTCCGCCCGGGAGATCCGCCGGTCCGTGCGCAGCACCAGGACCCCGAGCAGCGTGATCGCAACCAGCCCGATCAGCTCGACCGTGTGCATCCGCTCGCCGAACGTGATCGGCTGCAGGTAGGCGGTGATCCCCAGGACCAGGAACACGTTGAGCAGGTTCGAGCCGATCACCGAGCCGATCGCGAGGGCGGCGTGACCGCGGCGCGCGGCGACCATGCAGGCGATCAGCTCCGGGAGTGCGCAGCCGAGCGAGATCACGGTCAGCCCGAGCATGCGCTCGGACATCCCCACCAGACCCGCGAGCTCGCGGCCGCCGCGCACGAACAGATCCGAGCCGGCGACCAGGAGCAGGAGGCCAACGGCCGTCATCAGGGACGCCGCACCGCGCGACGCCCGCGGTCGGGCACGCCCGCCGATCACCGCACCGCTCTCGTCCGCGCGCTCGATCTCCAGCTCGTCGTCGGGGTCGAGCCGCGCCGACACCGCGAGCGTCACGATCGTGAACACGATGGCGCAGCCGATCAGGATCGAGCCCTCGAGCTTGGACAGGATCCCGTTGCGGAGCAGGAGCGGCACCGCGATCGCGGAGCCGAGCAGAATCGGAATCTCGCGGCGAATGACGCGGCCGTCGATCGTCGGTGGTGAGACCAGCGCGGTCAGTCCGAGGATCAGAGAGATATTCGCGGCGCACGAGCCGATCACGGTCCCGAGCGCGATCGGCTGGTGACCCGTCAGCGCGGTCTTGGTCGCGATCGCCAGCTCGGGTGCCGACGCACCGTACGCGACGACCGTCAGCCCGATCACGAGCGGCTTGACGCCGAAGGCTCGCGCGACCGACGCCGAGCCGCGGATCAGCCACTCGGCACCCCAGTACAGGATCGCGATCCCGAGGACCACCTGCGCAATGTTGAGGGTCGGTCCCAACGCACCGACCAGTGTGCCCTAACCACCGCCAAACTTGTAGCTGCGGGACGTCCGGGCGAGGAACCGGGCGTGGTGCATCAGCTGGTCGAGCTTCTGGATGTCACTGGAGTCGTAGACGCCACGGATGACGAGGTTCGCGTCGACGAGCACGAAGTAGCCGTTGTGCGAGATCGCTGGCGCGCCCGAGGGGGTCAGCCCCTCGTTCCTCATCGAGGTCATGAACGGACCCTCGACGAGCGACCGAACCTTGTCGGGCTCGCCCGTGAGAAACCGCCACTTGTCGGTGCGGGCGTGGAACTGCGCCGCATAGACGGCGAGCTTCTCGGGGCGGTCATGGGCCGGGTCCACGCTGATCGACACCAGCTTGATGTCCTCGGCCCGGCGATCCGAGAGCCGCTCCTGCAGCTTCTCCATCTTCATCGAGATCGCCGGGCAGATCGTGTCGCACCGGGTGAACACGAAGTTGACGATCGTCGGGTGGCCTCGCAGCCCCTCCTCGGTGAACACCAGCCCGCGCTCGTCGGTCAGCGCGAACGGCGGAACGGTTCCGAGATCGTCGAGCGTGGGCCCGTCGTTGGTGCAGACCAGCGTCGGCAGCACCACGGCGGGAATGACGGCAGCGAGGAAGATGCCGAGCAGCCCGAACAGGAGCTTTTTACCGGAGATCCCGCGCACGGTCGGACCCTGGCAGATCCGGGAGCGATTTGCACGGGCCCCACGGTGCGGCAACGTGGCGCGGCAAGCGCTAGAACTTCGGGGTGAAGCGGATCGAGACCAGCCGGCATCGCAGGAAACAGTTCGCGGTCCTCGCCCGCACGCGCAGCTCGCAGGCGGCGACGATGACCCTCGCCCCCGGCACGTCGAGCAGCGAGGACTCCGCGAACGAGCACGGGTGGGCGGAGCAGTGGCTCTACGTCGTCTCGGGCACGGGCTCGGCGCGGATCGGGTCGCGGACGGTCACGCTTCGCGAGGGCACGCTCGTGC
>JACCQV010000898.1 GCA_013813945.1 Deltaproteobacteria bacterium
ATGATCTAGGTACAACGCTTCTCTCGCGTACACGTACACGTACACGTACACGTGCCACGTGCTCGTGCACGTACTCGATCTGGGCAACCGCAGTGGCGCTGGCCGATACGGCCCGCAACGCTCGACGTCAACCAATGCGCCATCCAACACCGAGTGCGAACCGGCCGCAGCAATGCGGCTCCTCATCAGAACGGGGAACACCCCTGATCGTGGACGAGGACGTGCACGTGGCACGTGCACGTGCACGCATCGTGATCTAGGTCTTGGCTATGTGGCTGGTGGTGGGGCTCGGGAACCCGGGCGCGAAGTACGAACGCAACCGCCACAACATCGGCTTCCAGGTCGTCGAAGAGCTCGCGCGCAAGCACGGGCTCCCCGCCTGGTCAGACAAGCTCGGCGGTCGCACGACCGCTGGCGTCGTCACGACCGAGCGTGGCCGCGAGCGCTGCGTGCTGCTCGAGCCGATGGAGTTCATGAACCTCTCCGGCTTCGCGGTGCAGCGCGCCGCCGCTTTCCACAAGATCGAGGTCACGGAGATCCTGGTCGTCCATGACGAGATCGATCTCGAGCTCGGCATCGTTCGCCTCAAGTCGGGTGGCGGTCACGGCGGGCACAACGGCCTGCGCTCGATCCAGGACCAGCTCGGGGCCTCGACGTTCGCGCGGCTGCGGATGGGCGTCGGTCGGGACCCGAAAGCACCGCCTGGCTCCAAGGACGCCGCCGGCTGGGTCCTCTCCGATTTTCCTGCGCCACAGGCGAAGACGGTGACCGCCATGATTGCCGCCGGTTGCGAGGACATCGAGACCGTCCTCGCCAAGGGAATCGGGCCGGCGATGAATCAGCACAACGCCCGTTCCAACCTCGCGACCCCGTGATATAGACCCTCCCCTTCCAACCTCGCTCGTCCCACGCCAAGGACGGGCTTCACACCCAAGAGGACGACACATGGCACGCCTGCAAAGTCAGAGAGACAAGCCCGGTACGGCTCGCGAGTACGAGACGACCTTCATCCTTCGCCCCAACACGCCGAACGAAGGCGTCGCCGAGGTGAATGCCCGCATCCGCGGAATCATCGAAGGTCTTGGCGGCAAGATCCTCAAGGTCGACAACTGGGGCAAGCGCCGGCTCGCCTACGAAGTCGCCAAGGAGCGCAAGGGTATCTACCTCTACTGGCAGTACCTGGCGCAGCCGGGCACCGTCGAGGAGACCGAGCGCAACCTCCGCATGCTCGATTCGGTCATTCGCTACCTGACCGTCAAGGTCGACGAGAACGTCCTCGTCGATGCACGCCCCTCCGAGATCGACGACACGTCGTTCGACAAGGCGTCGCAGACCGCGGCCGACGAGGAGGACATGTTCCTCTCGCGCGGTGGCGACGACACTGCTTCGATCGAGAACGACATCTACGGTGACGACGAGGACGGCGACGTGATCCCAGGCTCGAAGAAGCCCGTGGAGCCCGCTGCCGAGACCCCCGCCGACGCCGCCCCTGCTACCGAGGACAAGGAGTAAGCCATGACGACTCGTATGGACGCCCCTCGTGGCGATCGTGGTGACCGTGGTGGTGGTGGTGACGATGACGGCATGGACCGCGACGGCGATGATCGCCGCGGTGGTAAAGGCCGTGGCGGCGGAGGCAAGCGCAAGCTGCTCTCCGACGAGATCGTCGCGAAGGTCGATTACAAGAACCCGCAGATCCTGCGCGCGTTCGTCACCGACCGCGGCAAGATGATCCCGCGCCGCATCACGGGCGCGAGCGCTCGTCAGCAGCGCGTGATCTCGACCGCCCTCCGGCGCGCGCGCATGCTGGCGCTGCTGCCCTTCTCGGTGACGGGAGACTAGTCATGGCGATGCAAGTCATCCTCACGCAGGACGTCGACAACCTCGGCAAGGCCGGCGAGCTCGTCTCGGTCAAGCCGGGCTTCGGCCGCAACTACCTCGTGCCGCGCGGCCTCGCCGTCAGCGCGACGGTGCGCAACAAGAACCGCCTCGATCACGAGAAGAAGGTGATCGAGAGCAAGGTCGCCAAGGAGCGCGCGAGCGCCACGGAGATCGCTGCGAAGATCAACGTGATGACGCTGCAGTTCGAGCGCATCATCGGCGGGGACGAGAAGCTGTTCGGCTCCGTGACGAACCGCGACATCCAGGAGCAGCTCAAGCGCGCCGGTGTCGAGGTCGATCACCGCACGATCCAGCTCGAGCAGGCCGTCAAGGCGCTCGGCAAGTACGAGGTCCCCGTTCGCCTCGCGGCGGGCGTGGTCGCGAACCTGAAGTTCTGGGTCGTCGGTAAAGAGAAGTAGTCCGCGAGGGCTTCGATCACGAGCGCGCCGAGCAATCGTCGCGCTCGTTGTCGTTTCGGGACGGCGGCGCTACCATGCCGCGATGTCGCGAGACCGGCGCGTGTTGCCGCACAATCTCGACGCCGAGGCCTCGGTCCTCGGTGGCGTGATCTTGCGTAACGAGGTGCTGACCCACCTCGAGACGCTCGAGGTCGACGATTTTTACGACATGCGGCACAAGGTCGTGTTCCAGGCGATCCGGAACCTCGAGTCCGCCGGGAAGCCCATCGACGTTGTCACGCTCGAGGTCGAGATCGAGAAGCAGGGCAAGCTCGACGCGGTCGGCGGCATCTCGTTCCTCGGCGAGTTGACGCTCCGCGTTCCGACCGTCGACAACGTCCTCACCTACGCCGAGATCGTCCAGGACAAGCATCAGGCCCGCAAGCTGATGCTCGCGTCCAACGAGATCCACGAGAAGGGCTACGAGGACGGTCTCGAGGTCGCCGACTACCTCGACGAAGCCGAGGCGAAGATCTTCGAGGTCACACAGCGCAAGGCCAAGAGCGGCCCCGAGCCGGTGAAGTCGCTCGTCAAGAAGGTCTTCAGCTCGCTCGACGAACGCTTCAAGTCCGACGGCGGCATCACCGGCGTCCCATCCGGGTTCGCCGACCTCGACGCCAAGACCGCCGGCCTGCAGCCCACGGAGCTCATCATCCTCGCGGCCCGTCCCGCGATGGGCAAGACCTCGTTCGCGATGTCGATCGCGCAGAACGCCGCGACCAACGGTGGCTGGCCAGTGCTCGTGTTCTCGCTCGAGATGTCGTCGACCCAGCTCGCCGAACGTCTGCTGTGCTCCGAGGCGCGCGTCGACTCGTCGGCGCTTCGCCGCGGCATGCTGCAGCGCCAGGACATGACGAACTTGACCTACGCGGCGGCGACGCTGTCGAAGGCGCCGATCATGATCGACGACACGCCGGCACTCTCGCTGCGCGAGGTCCGCGCGCGCGCTCGCCGGTTCCGCGGCAACAAGGAGCTGTTCGCCGGCAAGAAGTTCGGCCTGATCCTGATCGACTACCTCCAGCTCATGCGCGGATCGCCGCAGGCCGCAAAGGCGTCCCGCGAGCAGGAGATCAGCGAGATCTCGCGCGGGCTCAAGAGCCTCGCCAAGGAGCTCGAGTGCCCGGTGATGGCGCTCTCGCAGCTCAATCGCTCGCTCGAGCAGCGCACCGACAAGCGGCCGCAGCTCAGTGACCTTCGTGAATCCGGCGCGATCGAGCAGGACGCCGACGTCATCCTCTTCATCTATCGCGACGTGATCTACAACAAGGACTGCGAGAACCCGCACATCGCGGAAGTGATCCTCGGCAAGAACCGTCACGGTGCAACGGGTACGGTCGAGACACACTTCGAGGGTCGGTACACGCGGTTCGAGAACCTCACGCAGCGCACCGATGGTCCCGCACACAACCGCGAGTGATCGTTCGGCTACCGCACACTGGGAGCAAACCTTCCCTGACTGAGGGAAGCACCACCCACCTGTTCAGGTCCAACGCGCTGAGATCACGCTCGCGAGTTCTTGGATTGCGCATTGCACAACTAGCGCGTCAGGAGGACAACCCGATGCGCTCGATTCTACTC
>JACCQV010000904.1 GCA_013813945.1 Deltaproteobacteria bacterium
GGTCAGCGTGACCGCATCGCTGCGGTTGAACTCGCGCGTGAGCCGCTCGAACGTCTGGACGGCCTCGTCGTACTGGCTGTTCTTGAGCTGGTGCACGCCGAGATTGACGAGCGCACTCGCGTGCTGCGGGTTGATCCCGACAGCCTTCTGGTACGCGAGCTGCGCCTTCTCGGGCCGGTTCGTCTTGTCGTAGATCAGCCCGTAGACGTAGTTGACGTTCGCGTTGTTCTTCGCGTTCTCGCGCTTGTAGAGGTCGTCGAGGACGAGCTCGGACGTGTCGTAGAGCTTCTTGTGGTAGTAGGCGAACGCGACCATCGCAGCGGCATCGACATTCGCCGCGTCGATCGAGAGTGCGAGCCGTGCTTCGCGCAGCGCGGTCTCTGCATCGGGTGTCGCCAGCGAGAGCGCCTGGCGCGCGACCGTCAGGTGCTTGTCGACCTGGGACTTGGCCTGGGCAGGATCGGGATCGAGGTTCGGCGCGATCACCGGAGGTCCGGTCGGATCGGCAGGCTCTGCTGGAGTCGCTCCGCCGCCGGCCGGATCGGGCAACACGGCATCGCTGCCGCCCGCCACGGTACCGCCGCCGGTGCCGCCGCCCGCGGGATCCGCGGGATCACCGCCATCCTTCATGGACTGCGAGTCGGTGCCGCCCGAGCCCTTGCCACCACCGGGCGTGGTCTTGCCGCCCTTGCTGCCACCGCCACAGGCGCCGAAAACAACAGTGGCGAAGGCGAGCAGCAGCGCGCCGAGGATGCGAGTCACAGAGCTAGAAACGGCCGACGAGTGGATTCGATCCATCATGGAGCCTCCGTGCCCTGGATGATCTCCTGGCGCAAGACGTTGAACTCTTGAGGGAATTCGCGACCGAGGTTCTCGAGCGCCTTGCGGCTCCACTTGTTGGAGATGCCTCCGCGCTTGGCGGCGTCCACGACCTCGACCCAGTTGGTGCGCGCCTCCCTGAGGTACTTCTCGAGGTTCTTGTCGCGCTGGGCCTCGTACGCCTCGACTGCGGCCGGGTTCTTCGCGACCGGCACCGGGATCGGCGCTTCGCCAATCTTCTGGCCGAAGCCGTACTGCACATCGCCGAACCGGACCTTGGCCGCCATCGAGTACTCGGCGACGCCGTACGGATCGAGCGCGAGGTACTTGTCCTCGGCCGCGGTCCGCTGCCTCTCGAGCGCCGCGTTCTGCGACTTCGCTTCCGCGACGGTCTTTGCGGCGGTCTTGATCGCGTACGGCTCCCAGGTGTTGGCGAAGTTGTCTTCGGCGAGCTGGAGCTGCCACTCACCCGCGAGCTTCGCGCCGCGCGAGTTGCGCTGCGCGCCGCGGGCCTTCCACGCGTCGATCGTTGCCTGGGCCGCTGCACGCATCTGCGGCGTCTGGCCCTTCTTCTTCCGCAGCGCGGCGGTGTCGTAATAGCTCTGGACGTAGTCGTCCTCGTTGCCTGGCGACGCGCCGAACCTCTTGCGCCACTTCTCGTGGACCTCGATCATCGCGTTGACATCACCGGACTGGCGATGAATGCCGGCGATCGACCACAGCGCGCGATCCTGCTTGCGCTGATCGGGCTCGACGCCGCCGTACTGCGTGTACAGCGAGATCGCCCGCTTGAAGTCACGGTTGAGCTCGGCCGCGAGCGCAGCGTTGAACAGTGCGTCGAGGCCAATCTGCTCGAGCGTACGCGGCTGCTCGCCCGGCAATGGATCCGGCGCCTTGATGCCCTTGGTCTTCGCGACCTTCGTCAGGGTGTAGAGCTCGACGTAGGTCTTGATCGCGTTGTCGTAGTCGAACGCGGCCTGGTAGCTCGCTGCCGTCAGCCGCATCGAGTCGAGGTAGTACGGGCTCTCGCGGAAGGTCTTCGCCGGGTTGGCGGTGAACTCCTTGAACAGCGAGATCGCCGTCTTCGGCCGGTCGGCGAGCTTGTAGCTGACCGCGGCGTTGTAGAGCGCGACCGGCAGATCCGTGTCGGCGGGAGGCGCGGTCTTGTAGAACCGATAGAACGCCTCGGCGGCCGGCACGTACTGCTTGTTCGCGTAGAGCTCGGCCGCGCGCGAGAAGTTGAGCGACCGGTTCTGCGACACCGCGAGCTGGATCGCCGCTGCATCGCCGCACTTCTGCGAGATGAACTTCTTGTTCGTCGCTTCGATCGCGTCGAATTTCGACTGCGCCTCGTAGATCGCGAGGATGCCGTCCTTGGCCTTCGCCGCTTCGGGCGCGCCGCAGAACTTGTCCATCACCTTCTGGAACCGCGCGATCGAGTCGTCGATGTGCAGGTACGCGAGGCTGATCAGCGCGGCGTTGATGCCCTGCCCCGGGGCTGCCTTGGGGTCGGCGACGATGTTCTGGAAGTTGTCGTACTCCGACTGGAGCTTGATGTAGATGTCCGGGATCGGTTGCGGCGTCCACGGCGTTGGCAGCGCCTTGAGGTCGGCGATCGACGGAACCTTGAGCGGCTGGATCTGGCCCGCAGCAACCTGCTTCGCGGCCTCGGCCTCGTACGACTGGAGGATCGAGCGCGCCGCGTCGAGGTAGTACGTCGTACCGAGGTCGCGGTGATCGCGAACCCACGTGTACGCAGCGACGGCCTCGGGGTACCGCTCGCTCCAGTAGAGCGCCTCGCCCTGGAGGAACGTGAACTCGTAGACGTAGTCGGACTCCGGGTACGTCGTGACGAACACGCGGTAGAGCTCGACGGCCTTTCCGTACATGGCGAGGTACTCGTCGCGCGCCGCCGGATCCTTCTTCGACGACGCCTCGTAGTCCTTGCGCATCTGCGTCGCCGCCGAGTGCGTGTTACGCGTTGCCGCGTACAGCGCGCGCTCTGCGATCCGGCGCTGGTTGTCCATCGCCTCGCGATCCTTCTCGTTCGCGGCGAACCACGGCGTACCCGGCGCGTAGCGCGTGGCGAGCTCGGCAGCCGCCGAGTCGGCCGCGAACTTGTCGCCCTTGGCCTCGAACGCGTTGACGATCTCCTGGTGAACCTGGGGGTTCTTCGGGTTCAGCTCCCACGGCGGAGCGAGGGCGATCCGGTACGCGTCGACCGC
>JACCQV010000944.1 GCA_013813945.1 Deltaproteobacteria bacterium
CTACGGACTCGCGGCGACGGCCTACGCGATCCTCACGTTGCACGAGCCATTCGGCGAGGGCGCGGCTCTTCATATCCTCGCGCGCCAGACGCTCGATCAGCCACCCGAGCGCCCGTCGTTCTACGCGCCGGAGCTCGCCCCGGCGGACGACATCATCCTCGCCGCGCTTCATCGCGATCCCGCGCGCAGGCCAGCATCTGCTGGTGAGTTCTCGCGTGCCCTGTCCGCGGCGCTCTCGATCGTCGCACCTTCGCCACGCCCGTCCCGGCGTGCGGAGGATCCGCGGGCATCTCGCCCAGCGAGCGGCGGAGCCAATCAGCAGACCCGCGGGGTCGTGTTTCGGTCGGTGACACGCGTGCTCGGCATTCACCAGGCTGCACGATTTCGCGACGCGATCGACGGTGAGGATCCACAGCTCGCGCAGGTCCTGTTCGATACGGCGCCGCTCGCATGGGTACCCACCGCGATGTTCTCGCGGCTGCTCGCGGCCGCTCCACGGCATCTCGCGATCGACGGCAAGCAGCTCGCCCGCGATGTTGCTCGTGCGGCCGTGCGCTCCTCGTTCCGCAACTTCTTCCCGTCGAGCGCAGCCACGTTGATGCCGGAGCGCACCCTGTCGGCGATCCGGAACGTGTGGGGCCGCTACCAGAGCTGGGGATCGATCTCCTCGATGCCCGTGTCTGCGACCGAAGCGATGGTGCGGATGACGGGCTCGCTGCGCAACCTCGAGCTGTGCGCCTGGAGCGACGCGATGATCGAGCAGCTCGTCGTGCTCTCCGGCGGTCGCAATGCGAAGGTCGATCACGTCGAGTGCGAAGCGCTCGGAGCGGAGGCCTGCCGGTTCCGCGTGCGCTGGGACTCCGCCCCCGAGTGATCGTCGATCAGATCTCGATCGTATCGATCAGAAGCGAGAGCTCGTGCGGGAGATTGGCCAGATCGCTCTTGGTCAGGTAGCCATCGGCCTCGCAGGTGCGAGCGAGGACCTCGAGCTCCTCGACCGACAGAGAGGAGAACAGAACGACCGGGACGTGAGCGGTCTCGTAGGTTGCCTTGAGCTGACGGCACAGCTCGACTCCGGACGTCTCCGGCATGTTGACGTCGGTGAGGATCACATCGGGGCGCCACTCGCCGAGCGCGGTGGTCAGCTGATCCACGCTGGTCGACGTGCGGCACTCGAACCCGGAACGATTCAGCACGGAGGCGACCATCCGAAGCGTGGCTTCGCTGTCGTCGATCAGCAGAATTCGCCTCGGCCTCGGCTCCACGCGTAGAAGTTACCACTCCATCGCCTAAAGGGCGATGCGCCGCGCGAGCCGGTCAGCCGCCTGCTGGCCGGTGCGCACCGCCCGTCATCGCTGGCCTCGAGCAGCGAAACCCCGGGGCGTCGACGAAGTACACCGAGACCATGCCCTTGCCCGCAGGACACCGATTGGGCGCACGCAGGTGCTCGAGCTTCAGCGTCGCGGCGAGATCTGGATCTGCTCGAGTGCGGGCGCGTGGGCGCGCTCGAAGGTCGCGCGATCGATGATGAGGGTGACGTCGCCTGGCTCGTCCGCGTAGCTGCGCGCCTCGGGTCCGTCGTCGGGGCGGTAGCCGACCTTCTCGAACACCCGACGCGACGCGACGTTGTGGGGAACGACCGAGGCGTAGATCCGGGAGAGTCCGAGCTGCGCGAAGCCGAACGCGTGGATCATCACCGCGAACCGCGTGCCCAGGCCCTTACCCTGAATGCTCGGGGCCGCGATCATGAAGGCGAACTCGGCTGCACCGTCACGCTCGCCGCGCAGGTCGCCGTCACCCACGAGTGCGCCATCGAAGAACAGCAGGAACGAGCGCACGCCATCCTCCATCGACGCGTCGTAGTGATCGACGACCTCGTCATCGGAGAGCGGCTCGGTGTGGCCCATCAGCTCGGCGTTGAGCGGATCGTTGTAGCCGGCCGCGAGCATCGCCGCGTGCGCCGTGACCTCCTCCAGCGTCGGCTCGATCGCCTCGAAGTGTCCGACCTCGGTCTGCCATTGGATGCGGAAGCCGGAGGTCGTCACGACCACGGAGGGTAGCGTAGGCTCGCGGGCGATGACCAACGCGTGGCAGCGGATCGAGGCCGAGGCGCGCGGGGCGTTTCTCGGCGCCGGACGGTTTCCGCTTCGCGCGTACTCCGAGCTGATGCCACCTCCGTATGTCGGTCTCAAGCCCTACACGCCCCGGGTCGAGCTCGGTGGCACGACGGACCGGGTCTCGGATGGCGATTCGTTCGACCTCGACGAATACGAGCAGGCGCAGGCGATCGGACCGGGACTGGACCGGATCGCCGACGAGATCGTGACGCGACTCGAGCGGCTGGTGCGCGGAGCCGCGCACGGATTGTCGCGGACGTTGCTGGCGGGAAACCCCGCATGGCCGGCCGAGCTGGCCGCGGCCGCCCGCGACGGGCGCCTGGCCCACGATCCGCTGGTCGTGATCTGCCCGCTGGCGCTCTCGCGCACCCAGGACGACAAGGGCAACGATCGGTGGACGCTGTTCGGCACCAGTCACGATGGGCCGGCGTCGCCGTCGCTGCATGGCCTCGATGAGGATGCACTCGGGGAGCTCGTGCACTGGGCGGGGCTCGATGGTAACTGGAGAATCTTCGGGGCCGACGAGCTGCCGCCAGGCCTCGAGAGCCGGCTGCTCCGCGACACGCCAGTGTCATCGCTGCAGACGCTCGTCACGTTCCGCCCGTTTGCCGAGCTTCCGGACGCGATCCGCGCCGCGTATCTCGCTGGCGAGCTCGTGCTCGTGCCGAGCCCGGCGACGCTCGTGCTGTTCGAGCACTCGGGCTATCGCGAGCTCTCACGCGAGCTCGCCCGCGCACGTCAGATCGCGCTGCTGCACCTGTTCCCGCGCGTCGAGGATAGCTTCACGATCCGGATCCCGCAGTCGGGCTGGCTCGACGAGGAGACCGAGCACGGCGATCACGGTCACAAGATCGTCGATGAGCTCGTTCGCACGCACCGGTGGCAGCGAGTACGGCGCGACGCGGACATCACGCGCGAGGTCGAGTACCGCGACAAGGTCTCGATCGCGCTGTTCTCGACGACGCCGATCGACATCGACCTCTACAACAAGCCGCTCGCGCGAAACTCCCAGATCTGGACGGAGAACTACGGGCTCCTGCTCGACGGACCAACCGCCCAGCGCGCGCAGATCCTCGACGCGGCGAGCGCGGTCGACCGCGGCGGACGCTTCGGCTACCGGATGTACTACCCGCCCATGCGGCTCGGGACGCGCGAGACGTTCTGGCACCTGCCGCTCATCGCGCGGGCCGGAGTCGGGAGGTATCCCCGCGCACCGCTCGGCTACCTCACCGCCGAGGCAGCGAATGGCGATCGCATCGCGTTGCGGCCGCGCCTGCTCACACGACCGGCGCACCTCGCTGCCGCGCGAGCGTTCCCTCTGGATCCTGGGCACTCGCGTCACACGACCAGTCACAACATTCGCAAGCTGCTCGACACTCGCGCCGAGCTCGATGAGCCGCTCACGCCCGCTCATGCACGCGCACTACTCCACATCGCCAAGGATCTGTCGCTCGAGGACTGGCTCGCGGCGCTGCCGACGCACGCCGCCGACGCGGAGACCGCACGGCTCGTCGAGTCCACTCTGCGCGAGGCGACGAGTGCGCCCGACGCCAGCGGCAGCACGATCATCCTCGACAAGCTCGGGACGCGCGCCTTCGCCGAGCAAGTCTGGACCTCGATCGCCGGGCTCGCACACGGCGCGTTCCGCCAGAAGAACGACGCCGATGGCATCACTGCAAATCGTGGCAAGCACGGCGGTCCTGCCGCGAGGGCCGCAGGGATCAAGACCACCGAGGAGCGAGACCTCGAGGCGCTCGGCGATCATCTGCACGATCGCTATCGCGACCTGATCGCGGCGCACGACATGGTCGGTCGCGCCGAGGTCGTCGATCACGTGTTCCGCTGGGAGACCGACTTCGCGTTTCCGTGGATGGAGGGCTGGGCGAAGAACCAGGACGCGCCGGCGCAGCGCAACATCGTGCTCGTGATCCCGGGCAACGATCGCACGCAAGCCGTCGTCATGGGCGATCACTACGACACCGCGTACATGGAGGATGTCTACTATCCCGAGAAGGGCGGTGACCTGCTGCGCGCACCTGCGTTCGGTGCCGACGACAACCACTCGGGCACAACGGCCTTGTTGCTCGCTGCCGAATACATGTTGCCGCTCGCGCGCGCGGGCAAGCTCGAGCGCGACGTCTGGCTGGTGCACCTCACCGGCGAGGAGTACCCGGCCGACTGCATGGGCGCGCGTGCTCTCTGTCAGGCGCTGGTCGAGCGGACGCTGGTGTTCACCGGCGAGGACGGTGGCGCGCGCGACATGTCGAGCGTGGACGTCGTTGCCGCGTTCGTCCTCGACATGATCGGACACAACACGCGTCGCGGCCTCGACGTCTTCCAGATCGCGCCCGGCGAGGGTGCCGCGTCGAGCCGACTCGCGCGCCGCGCGCACCACGCCAACCTGCGGTGGAATCGTTGCGCGGCCGAGTGGAACCAGGCCGTCCATCCCAGGCTCGCGCGTGCCGAGCGCGTGCCGGACGGCGACGGCGCGTCAGCCCCTCCGCCACCCTTTGCTCATCTTGCCGTGCATGGCGAGGTCCGCGTCGAGTGGGAGCCGCGGTCCGCACTGTTCAACACCGACGGACAGATCTTCTCTGACGTCGGTATCCCGGTCGTTCTGTTCATGGAGAACTACGACATCAGCCGCAAGGGCTATCACGATACTCGCGACACGATGGCGAACATCGATCTCGACTACTGCGTCGCGCTCACGGCGATCGCGATCGAGACGGTCGCCGACACGGCGTGCGCCAGCTAGCGCAGTGTGCTGGCGAGCTGGACGCCGTCGGCCCAGTACACGCGGCTCGCGCTCGCAGGCAACAGATCGAACGTGCGCTGCTCGCCGAAGGGGCGCTGGCGAATCGCGACGACCCGCGCACCGTCGAGCGAATCGCCGATGATCAGCGCACCGAGCGCGCGCGCGTCGGCGGTCGGATGCCCGGGCGA
>JACCQV010000970.1 GCA_013813945.1 Deltaproteobacteria bacterium
GGCAAGACCTACGTCCCGTATCGCCCGCTCGCTGTCGGCACCTCCGAGCTGTTCCCACCGATCGACCTGTTGAAGCTCCTCGCGGAGTGAGGTCTCGCGCTACGCTGCCGGGCAGGAGGCCCGATGCTCGGCTTGATCATCTTCGGTACGCGTGGCGTGACGTACGGCTCGGAAGGCGGACAGTTCTACTGTCCCGACTGTGACGGGGAGAAGGCGTACCGGCATCGCAAGGTCCGCCGGTTCTTCACGCTGTACTTCATTCCGCTCATCCCTCTCGACCTGCTCGGTGAGTACGTCGAGTGCCAGAGCTGCACGAGCACGTACAAGCCGTCGGTTCTCGAGTTCGATCCGAAGGGCTCCGAGAAGCGCGAAGAGGCCGAGTTCCGCGTCGCGATGCGCCGCGTGCTGGTGCTGATGTTGCTCGCGGACGGCGTCGTCGACGAGTCCGAGATCGCTGCGATCCAGTCCATCCTGGGTCGGCTCGAGGACCGCACCGTCGAGCGCGCGGAGATCGAAGCCGAGATCGCGAAGGCGAAGGCGGTCCCCGGTGATCTCGCGCAGTACTGCAAGTCGATGGCAGGCACGCTCAACGACGCGGGTCGCGAGATGGTCGTGCGTGCCGCGCTGCTCGTCGCGACTGCCGACGGCAAGTTCGAGGAATCGGAGAAGGACGCACTCGCCAAGATGGCGACCGCGCTCAACCTGTCGCGAGCGGCCTACGCCGGCATCGTGACCTCGGTGCTTGCCGAAGTGCCGCCGCAGCAGCCGCAGGCCCCCGCGGGTCCGCCGAACTGACGCCGAAGCGACGATGACGCTCGCCGCCGCTCTGTTGCTCACCTCGATCGTCGGGTGGGCGATCGTCGAGGCGCTGACCGCCTCCCACGAACCGCAAGAGCGCCTGCCGCGCGAGCTCGCGACGGGCCTCGCGTTGTTCGCGATTCATGCGGTCGGTCTCGCAGAGCATCTCGTACGCGGCGGTGGCACCGAGCTGCCGGCTCTTGCGGTGGGCTCGTCGCTGATCGTCGCTGGCATCGCACTTCGAATCGCCGCGATCCGTGCACTCGGACCGCGGTTCGTCTCGAGCTGCACCGTCGATCGCGTGATCACCTCGGGCCCGTATCGCTGGATGCACCACCCGTCGGAGGTCGGTCTGCTGGCAACCGCCGCGGGCGCGGCATTGCTGCTCGACAGCGCAATCGCCGCGACGATTGCGGCGGTGGTGCTCGTGCCGCTGTCTGCGCTCCGCTGTCACGCAGAAGACCTGCGCCTGACGGCGGATCAGGGGTCGACGCGCAGCACGCGATTGCCGAGCATGTCGACGAAGTAGATCTTGCCGTCGGGGCCGAAGTTCAGCCCGCCGAGCGCGCCGGCAGGGATGCCGGTGTCGAGGTAGTTGACGAGAACGCCGTCGAGATCGAACGCGAGGATGCGACTCGCCGCATTGTCGGTCACGAACAGGAGTCCGTCATGGAGCTCGATGCCGGATGGCTTCTGCACGTCGCCGTCGACGACCGTCACGAGCGTCGCACCGTCCATCTCCTGGATCGGCGTCTCGTGCGTCGGGACCTTCGCGCCCGGGGTTCCGCTCAGCGCGTCGAGCTTGGCGATCCGTGCATTGCCGGTATCGGCGATGTAGAGCGTCGAGGTTGCGCCGTCCCAGGCGAGGTGGCTCGGCACGTTCGCCACGCGAGCGACGGCGCCCTTCGTGTAGCGCCACGTCAGGCCATCACCGTGTTCATCGTTGCCGATGCCGTCATCCGTGACGAAGTCGTAGCGCTCGATGCTGCCGCCCAGACCGTTGAATGCCCAGTAGCGGTTTGCTTCCTCGTGCACGATGCCCATGCACAGCGGCGTGTTGTGCAGCATGTCGAGGTGCGAGCCGAGCTGGTGTGGATTGACCTTCGCGAACACCGTCAGGTCGGACGACCACAGCGTCGGGCCGGTGAAGTCGTTCATCGCAGCCTGACCGTTGTACGTGTTGCGGGACTCGCCGCACGTGCCGAAGGTGCCGGGCTTGCCGAACGTCGTTGCATCGGCGCCGAAGTCGATCGCCGTGACCTGCTCCATGAAGTGCATCGCGTAGCCGTCGATCCGCTTGTCGAACGTGCGAGCCTCGCCGGGCGCGCCGCTGATGATCAACGTGCTGTCGTCCTCGTAGCTGACGACCCACAGCTCCTCCGGCCGCATCGGATTGAACGCGAGATCGCGCGGCTGCCTGAGTCCGTTGGAGGCAGTCGCGATCGGAGTGAACGTCACCGATCCCGGACTGCGATCTCCCGTGCCGAGCTGGGGCGCCGTCAGGCCCTCCCCGTCATCGGTGCCACAGGCAGGAGTGGCGAGAAGAGCGGCGGACAACAGGAACTTACGCATGGGGGGGTGACATACCAGCCCCCGGCCGGGACCCCGAAACTCGTCTCATCACAGTCGATGACCGGCTGCTACCTCGCGCGCGTGGCGCTCCCGATTGCAACGGCCATCACATCTTCTACAAGCTCGCGCCACATGGTCTCCTTCCGCCATGTCGACCCTGACGAGCTCACCCGCCTGGACCGCGCTGCTCGCGCACCGGTCCGCGATCGAGAAGAGCGCGATCCGCGATCTGTTCGCCGGGGATACGGACCGATTCCGCTCGATGTCGCGTGAGGCATGCGGCCTGTTCGTCGATTACTCGAAGCATCGCGCGACGAAGGAGACGCTCGCTCTGCTCGTGGCGCTGGCGACGCAGCAGGACGTCACCGGATGGCGGGACCGGATGTTCGCGGGTAACAAGGCGATCAACGGGACCGAGAGCCGTGCCGTCCTCCACGTCGCGCTCCGCAATCGCAGCGGTCGCCCGATCCTCGTCGATGGCGTCGACGTCATGCCCGCCGTCCAGGCAGTGCTGGCCAAGATGCGTGCGTTCACCGAACGCGTGCGCACTGGCGCGTGGACCGGTCACACCGGCAAGTCGATCACGGACATCGTCAACATCGGCATCGGCGGCTCCGATCTCGGTCCGGTGATGGTGACCGAGGCGCTACGCCCGTACTGGAAACCCGGGATGGCCGTGCACTTCGTATCCAACGTCGATGGCACGCACATCGCCGAGACCCTCAAGCGCGTCGACCCCGAGCGCACGCTGTTCATCGTCGCGAGCAAGACCTTCACCACGCAGGAGACGCTGACGAACGCGACGTCAGCACGGTCGTGGCTCCTCGACAAGCTCGGCGCCGGTCCCGACGCTGTGGCGAAGCACTTCGTCGCGCTCTCGACCAATGCCAAGGCCGTCGCCGCGTTCGGCATCGACACCGCGAACATGTTCGAGTTCTGGGACTGGGTCGGTGGGCGCTACTCGCTGTGGAGCGCGATCGGACTACCGATCGCCGCGATCATCGGCATGGATCACTTCGAAGAGCTGCTCGCCGGTGCGCACGAGATGGACGAGCACTTCCGCACGGCACCACTCGCCGAGAACCTGCCGGTCATCCTCGCGATGCTCGGTGTCTGGTACAGCAATTTCTTCGGCGCCAGCTCGCATGCGATCCTGCCCTACGACCAGTATCTCCACCGCTTCGCCGCGTACTTCCAGCAGGGCGACATGGAGTCGAACGGCAAGAGCGTCGATCGCGAGAACCAGCGCATCACCGACTACACGACCGGCCCGGTGATCTGGGGCGAGCCCGGCACCAACGGCCAGCACGCATTCTATCAGCTCCTCCACCAGGGGACGCGGCTCGTCCCCTGCGACTTCATCGCGCCTGTGGAGACGCACAACCCGATCGGGAATCACCATCCGATCCTGCTCGCGAACTTCTTCGCGCAGACCGAGGCGCTGATGACCGGCAAGACCACTGCTCAGGCTCGCGCCGAGCTGGTGGCCGCGAACGTGCCGCCCGATCAGGTCGACGCGCTCGCCCAGCACAAGACGTTCACCGGCAACCGCCCGACGACGTCGATCATGGTCCAGAAGGTCACACCACGCATCCTCGGCGCGCTGACCGCGATGTACGAGCACAAGATCTTCGTCCAAGGGATCGTGTGGAACATCTACAGCTTCGACCAGTGGGGGGTCGAGCTGGGCAAGCAGCTCGCGTCGAAGATCCTGCCCGAGCTCGGTGGCAACACCGAGGTCACATCGCACGACGCCTCGACGAATGGCTTGATCAACTTTTACAGGACCCGGAAGCTGCGGGGATCATGACTCGCTTCCCCCTGCGCGCTGCCCTCGGACTCCTCGGCTGCAGCAGCGTGTTCGGGGTCCACTACAGGAACGAGTCGACCATCGCGATCGACTGCAACCCCTACGTGGCGCGCGGCGAGGTCGATGGAGAGCTCAGCTCCGGCGAGCCGCTTACAGGGCGCCGAGGAACGCCGTCAGATCGGCCGCCTCTTCCGGCGTGTACACGAATCCCAGCGCCGTCTGGTAGTGCGCGATCACGCCCGCGAGTGTGCTCGAGATGCCGTTGTGGAAGTACGGCGCGCGTGCCGCGAGGCCACGCAAGCTCGGCGTCTTGAACCGGTTGAGATCCGCCCACACACCCGTGCGAATGCCGCGACCACCGTGAGTGGACTGCTTGCGCTCACCGGTCTCGCGGTTCTGGAACGTGAACACGGCCATCTCCTTGGTCGCGAACTGCGGGTCCGACGCGCCGACGTTGAACATCGTGCCGTTGACGTTCTGGCCGTCGTTGGCAGCGTTGTGGCAGCCGAGGCACGATCGACCATTCGCGTTCACTCCGTTGAACAGCGCCTGGCCACGCGCGATCTGCGCGCGGCGCGGCTCGGTCGAGTTGGTCCACGCGTCGTACAGCGTGAACGGGCCATTCTCCAGGGGCTGGCTTGCATGGAACTCCGGCCCGCCGGTGGCGCCATCGTTGTCGAGCGCGCCGACGCTCTTGATGATCATCTGAGCGTTCGACATGTCGGCCTCGTAGCTGACAATTTCCTGGATGATCGGATCATCACCGAGGAGAACCGGGCCGAGCTGCGCGCCACTCACGTTACCGAGTGCCTGCTTGAGCAGACCCGCGCGGAGATCGACACCCACGGTGTTCGCCCCGTCCCACATCACGCGATGTGACTTGAAGTTCGCCGTCGCGAGCGGACGGCGGAAGAACCACATCCGTCCCGTGGCAGAGCCCGGCGTACCGGTCACCCGGCTGACACCGAACGGATCGTGGACCTCGACGAGATCGAACTGGCGCGTGAACAGCAGATTCGTCACCGGGTTGTCGACAGGGAGCGTCACGTTGCGCGTGAACAGTCCCTTCAACAGCATCGAGAACCGAGCGCGGCGCTCGTCGACGGTGTCCACCGCATCCGCTGGCAGACCGGGGACGTTCGCGTCCTGGAGGCTGAACAGCGGGTGCAGGCCAGCGGTCTCGTTGAAGAACCGCTGCGCCGTCTCGACGCGAATGCTCCAGCCATCCTCGGGGAGGTGACAGGTGGCGCAGCTGCGACCGTTCGTACCCTGAGCCTGGAAGAACTCACCATCCAGACGGATCTCGCCCTGCAGGCTGAACGAGGCCGACTTCCCCGTCGGATTGTCGTGCAGGTAGTTGTTCGGAATGGACGTCGAAATCTCGGAGCTCTGCTCGTCCTGCGTGGGGTCGTCCACGCAAGCACCGAGCAGGGCCGTGGTCAGAACGCTGCACGTCACGATGGGTCTACTGGATGTACTCACGAGACCTCCTTGAGGCCGGTTCCAGGAGCACCATCCATACCGATCGCTAACCGAGCGACATCGCATACGCCGAGCACCGCGGATGCTTCACGAATGAAGGACGTGCTTCACCCGCGACGCTTCTCATCGGCGCGACGGTGTCGGTGTCAGGGCTACTGGCAGCTCGCTGCGGCGAAGTTTCGGTAGAAGCTCATGATCTGATCCTGCTTCGCGGTCTGGCCGTAGCTGGCGTCACCACCGCCGAACAGCCGGATCGCATCGCGATCATCGTCGATCGCGGCGCATGATCCGCTCAGCTCCGCAAACGTGAGCGCGATCGACATGCGCGGGGTGAACAGCGGGTACACGCCATTTCCCGCGAGGTGATTGCCCGTCGTGTTCTTCGGGATCCCGAACGGGTCGTGTGCGCCGAGCAGGTAGTAGTCGACCGCGGTCGGGGTCTTGGTCGGGCACACCGTCGCGAACCGCTGAGCGAGCGTCGGCGGAATGGACGGAGCGGTGAACCCGGCGGTGGCCGCCTTCTCGAGGAACTTCGCGCGCATCATCTGCGTGTACGCGCCGCCCTTGCAGGGGTGAAAGTTCGAGGTGTGGATGCCGCCGATTCCGAACTGGTAGCTGTAGAGCGCCTCGGCGACCACATCGCAGTTCGAGCTCGTCCGGTTGTAGCTGTTCTCCGAACAACGCGTGTTGAAGAAGCCGACCTTGAACCCGCCTTCGTAGAGCAGCAGCGACATCATGTTGCCGAGCGTGATCCCGGCGCCGCAGGCCTGCAGAGCAGCGACCTCGGACTTGATCGTCTCGAGAGATTCCTCGCGCAGCGCGGGGAGGTCCACCGTTCCGGACGGATCTACGTTGCGCGCGTCGAACTCCTTCACGAAGAAGCGGTCCTCACAGCGATCGGCCGAGACCGTGATCGTCAGATCGGCGCGGGCGACCTCGATGCCACCGACACGCCCGACCACGTGGAGCGTGCGTGGAATACCGGTGCCCGCGAACCGATAACGCAGGCGGTCCGTCACGGTCGGATCCCACGCGGGCCCCAGGGCGAACGTCTCGTCGGCGAACACCTCGACCTCCTCGACGTTTGCAGCCGCGATCACGATCTCGACGGGATTTGCGACGGTCGCGCCCGGCGTCGGAGCTGCGAACGCCACGGACGGCTGCGTGCTTGCCGCATCCACGCTTCCGCCGGACTCCGAGCAACTTGCGACGAACGCGAGCAGGGTCGAAACAACTGCTCTCACGGGTCCGCGAGTGTACGCGATGACGAACCAGTATGAGAGCATCGGCGCCTTGCGCCCCGGTTTGCTCTCCCTCGTCGCGGTCTGCGCGTGTAGTAGTCCGGCGTCCGCTCCGGATGCGCCGGCCGAGCCGGAGTGGGCGACCTACGTCATTCGCGCGGGTCGCCACGATGCTCAGATCATCGATCGCAGCCTCACCAACCCCACGGATGGCGTGAGCGATGCGATCGGCCGCGACTACGAGCTGATCCTCGATCCCTCCGCCATCTACGAGCTGGTAGATCCCGTCGAGCCAACCGACCAGCTCGACTGGAACAAGCTGCCCGGCCTCTCGGACTGCAATCAAACCGATCTCAAGGTCGACGGTCTGATGTTCGGATGGCGCTGGCGGATCGATCTCGTTCCGCACGTCCTCGAGATCACCGCGTACGCAAACAACGCCGGCGTTCACCTCACCCCGAGCGCGCCGCTGTTCGTGCTCGATGCCGACGACCTCGGCGCGCTCGCACCCCTCCACTATCGCGTCTGGCGCGAGAGCGCGACCTATCAGTTCTCCGTCGACGGTGAGGTCCGTGGCCGCGCGATCGACGCCAGCGTCGCCCTGCCTCGGCGGTGCAGCACCGTCGAGCTCGATCCACTCGCGTGGGCGTCTGCGTTCTACTTCGGCGGCACCACGACTGCACCGCATGAGATGACCGCGAAGATCCGCGAGGCGGCGTTCGTTCCCTGAGTCGGATCGTCTATGGTGCGCGCCACCATGGCAAAAGCAAAAGCACAGCCCGCAGGCGGCGTTTACCGCGTCACCGAGATCATCGGCACCAGCAGCACGTCGTGGGAGGACGCCGCGCGCAACGCGGTCGAGACCGCCGCGAAGAGCCTGCGCGACCTCCGGATTGCCGAGGTCACCAAGCTCGACATGAAGGTCGAGGACGGCAAGGTCGTCGCGTACCGCGCTCGCGTCTCGCTGTCGTTCAAGTACGACGCGTGATCGCTAGAGGATCGGTGGCGAGCAGAAGCTCTCGAGCACGACCTGGTTGATCGTCGCGGACAGCGAGAGCGACCCGTTCTTGACCTGATCGAGATCGAAGTTGCCTCCGTCGGTCTGGGTCGGGATCGGAGGCTGATTCGCATACGGCGTCGTCCAGCCGTCCGTGATGTCCGTCCACGGCAGCCGGCGACCGGTTCCGCAGCGCTCGAAGATTCCCGGCTGGGTGATGCGCGAGAACGAGAACACTCGGATCCGCCCGTCGCGGAGAGCGCCGACCGTCTCGAGCAGCGTGCGCGCCGCGGGATAGTTCCCCTCGCGGGGGTAGTCGGTCTTGTTCGTCAGGCCGTCATTGTCGCGGTCGCCGTAGTTGTCCGGTCGCTCGAGGAACGTGTCGTCGGTCGCGAGGATGACGACGCGTGTGGCATTGGTTCGCCACGGGAATGACCCCGCCGCGGCATACAGCGCGTCGAGCGAGTTCTCCTCGCAGATCGGGTTCTGCGTTGTCGGCCCGGTGGCCCCATCACCCGGATTGCGGTCGGCATTCGTGAACACGGTGCGGTAGTGGCGAAACGCGGTCTGCAGGCTCGCTGCGTCCGTGTGGACCTTGCCCGCGTCGAGCGGCCCGGTGTTGTCGATGAAGTGATTGTCCTGGAAGACGATCAGGCCGAAGTGCGCGTTCGCGGCGACCGCGTTGCTCGCCGTCACGACCTGCGCGATCTGCGCTTCGAGCTGCGAGAGCACGAACCCCATCGAGCTCGACGTATCCAGGACGAACACCACGTCGATGACGTCCTCGCAGACACCGGAGTCCACCGTCGACCCATCCTGTCCAGGGTTCGCATCGACCCCGCTACCGCGCGTGGACGGGCCACAGCCAGCCGCCAGCGCGAGTGCGAGCAGGAATTTCGGATGCTGCATGGCGCGGCAGTATGCCGAATCGCCCACTGATCTTCATTCGCAATGTGCACTCGAGCGAATTGGCTCAGTAATTCGGGTCTCTCTCGACCAGCACTTGGCGGGTGATGCAGCGCGTCTCATCATGAATTCATGACCAGCATCCAAGGAGAACAGTCCCGGAGCGTCACCCTCGTGACTCGCGCGCTCGACGCAGTTGATCGCGCCCACGCACGGGCGGCGACGGTCCTCCACAACGTCCGCAATGATCTTCTGCACCGCCTCGCCGATCGGATCGAGCGCGCGGAGCTCCGCACCAACTCGGCGTTCGAGCGCGCGCGCAACGGCGTCCACAAGGTCGACGAGGTCAGTGCCGACGTGGTCAACCGCGCGCAAGGTGTCGTAGGCCAGGCGATCGAGAAGGCGCGCGTGATCCGCTCGCAGCGCCAGCACGTCGTCTCCTGAAAGGCTGTGCGCTGGCGCCGCAGGTGCGCGATCCTGGCGGCCTTCGTACGTGTCCTAGGCTCTGCGAATGACTCGCAAGCGCCTCCACGACGGCCCGCCACGTGAAGTGGTGCTGGGGATGACCGAGCCTTCCAGGTTGACTGACGACGCCGTGGCGAGCGATGCAGCCCGCCGCGGGCAGCAGCACGACGACGTCAAAGCGAACATCGAAGGCGACGTCAACGCCGAGATCGAGGCCGAGGCGAGCCGCGGCCCGGGGCCGGCGCAGGCCCGCAAGATCGAGCAGGTCGCGGGGACGTTCCGCGAGCATGCCGTCGATGAGGTGATCGATTCCGAGAAGGAAGTCCGGCGCGGACGCGGGGCTGCCCGGATCGGGCAGTACATCGACTACGCGTTCTTCCTGATCTATGCGCTGCTCGCGATCCGGTTCGTGCTCTCGCTGATCGCAGCGAAGAGCAGTGCCGGCTTCGTCCAGCTCATCGTCACCATCACGAGCCCGTTCTACGCGCCGTTCGAGAACATCGTGACCAGCCCCAAGACGGGCGCCGGCCACACCTTGCTGCTCCCGATGCTTGTCGCGATGGGCGCGTATCTGGTGCTCCATATTGCGGTCAAGGCCCTGCTCCGCCTCGTCGCGACGCGGACGTCCGAGATCTAGCGGATTCACGATACAAGGTTCGAGTTGCGCGCCGCCGATCCGATGCTGGTGGACTTCATCGAGCTCCACCTCGCCGCCGACGAGTACCGGCCGTAGCTCGCGATCACTTGTCCTTGTGACCCTGGCCCTTGTCGCCCGGGCCAGGTTCGCTCGCAGGTTCGCTCGCAGGCTTGCTTGCCGGTGACGACGCTGCCGGTCTGGAAGAGTTGCGATCCGCGTACGCGAGATAGGCCATGACCGCACCGAAGACGCCGAACAGCACGGTGATGGAGAGCCCGATCAACCAGCGTCGATTCGCGGATGTCTCGCTCTGGCCTTCGACCATACGGATCAATCTACCTCGGGCGCGCCCCTCGCGTAAGATGTCGCATGGCCGAGGACTGGCTGCCGCATGAACCACCAACGATCGAGCCACCCAAGCACTCGGCCGTCCGGACGCTGATCATCTGGGTTGTGCTGATCGGCTTCTTCATCGCGCTCTACTGGGCGATGTCGCCGTCGGAGAGTGGCGGCCACCATGCGACGGCCGGCTACTCGGGCTGGTGGCTCGTTGCCGCCGCCGTTGGTGGTGCGCTCGTCCCGATCGTGTTCATGGTGTACCTGTTCGGCGGGCAAGCCCGGTTGAACGCACTGCAGACGCCGGCGCTCGAAGCACTCGCAGAGCGTCGCTACAGCCGAGCCGCCGAGCTGTTTGGTGAGCTCGCCCGCCGCTATCGCGCAAAACCGAACCACTCGGCCGTCGCGCTCTACAACCGCGGGTATGCACTGCTGCGCAGTGGCGATTCCGCAGCGGCCGCTGGCGTGCTGCTCGGTGTGGAGCGGATGCCAAAGCTCGGCCCGGGTGGCATCCGGCAGGTCGCTGTGATGCAGCTCGCCCGCGCGTTCGCTCTCGGTGGTGACGTCGAGAAGGCGGTGCTCTGGCTCGACGTTGCGCGCAAACGTCCCGGGGGCATGGCGGATCCGGTGCACGGCAACGCGCTCATCGCTGCGCTCGAGGGCCTCCTCATGTGCCGGCAGGGTCGTGTCGAAGAAGCGACCCGCCATTATCAGGACTGCTGGTCACGGCTCGAGGCATGTCTCCCGGTTCATCAGATGGAGGAGGTCTGGCTGCTGCGCGCGTTCGCGATCGCGAGCACCAGCGCTCCGCGCGACAACGCCGCTGCGGAGCCGTGGCTCCGGATGCTGCGCTCGACTCCACCCGGTGCGCTCGACTGGCTGACGGTTCACTGGCCCGAGCTCGCGACGTTCACGATCACGCACGGCCTCGCCGTGGCCGTCGCGGCGCCGCACGAGCGCTCCGCCTAACCCCAGGGATCGCTTGTGTTGACCTCGTAGGCGTAGGCGTAGGCGTCTGCGTAGGCGACTCCGAGGCAACCGGCCGAGCCACCGGCCGATACCGGGTCGATGTTCCATTTCCAGACGCT
>JACCQV010000820.1 GCA_013813945.1 Deltaproteobacteria bacterium
GCACTGGTCGCTCCGGCGGCGCGGGCGGACGGGTGTCCGGGGGCGCCGGTCGCTCGGAGAGCACTGGTCGCTCCGGCGGCGCGGGCGGACGGGTGTCCGGGGGCGGCTTGCGATCGGAGAGCGCTTGTCGCTCTGGCGGCTCGGGCGGACGGGTGTCCGGGGGGGGCGGACGCGGGTCGGTGGGCGGACGGGCGTCGTTCTTCGGACGGGCGTCGCTCTTCGAACGCGGAGCGCTCGTCGCGGCGGGTTCGTTCGGGTCCGCGGGACCGCGGCGGCGGACAGGCGGAAGATCTGCGAGCGGAAGCGGGGCGAAGGGATCGGGGCGCTGGGGAGGTTTCGGCGGCTCGTCGTTGCCGTCACCGCCGCCGGACTGGTTGCTCACGGAGCGACCTCGACGCGATTGCGTCCACGCTCCTTTGCACCGTAGAGGGCGACGTCGGCGCGCTCGATCAGGTCGGCCGTGGGCTCACCCATGCGCCACTGCGCGATCCCGACGGAGATGCGCAGCAGGAGCGCGAGGCCGTCGCCGACATCGAACGCGCGCTCGCACACGCGCTGGCGCATGCGCTCGCCGACCTCCCAGGCTCGTCCCGCATCTGCCTTGGGCAGGACGACGAGGAACTCCTCGCCGCCGTAACGCACGAGGACATCACCGGTGCGGATCGCGCTACGCAGCCGGCGCGCAACCTCGGCGAGCACGACGTCGCCGACACCGTGGCCATGCTGATCGTTGACCGCCTTGAAGTGATCGACGTCGACCATCGCGACCGACAGCGACCGATCGCGGTCGATCGCTGCCTCGACTTCTTGCGGCAGGCGCGCCGTGAGGAACTCGCGGTTGTATGCACCGGTCAGCGGATCGGTGACCGCCACGCGATGAAGGCGGACGTTCTCGATGTCGAGCGCGATCGTCGTGGAGATGAACCGAACGAGCTCGAGCTGGTTGATGTCGAAGGCATTGATTCGGTCGCTCGTCGCGGTCACCACGCCTACGCGTTCATTGCGAGCGAGGAGCGGGACGCAGATCATCGACGCGATCGGGGTCTGGTTCGCAGGCAGGATCTGGAACCGGGCGTCTTGCGAGACATCGCTGATCAGCGCGGGTGCACCGCGCTCGACGACCCAGCCTGCGACGCCCTCGCCGACGGCGAACGACAGGGTGTGCATGCGCTCGGTGCGGAGGCCGTAGGCGGCCTTGGCGAGGAGGCGCTTGCGGTCGGCGTCGAGGAGCATCACCGAACATGCCTTGGCGTCGATCAGCCCGCAGATCAGCTCGGCGATCCTGGACAGCAGGATGCCCGGATCGAGATCGGAGCCGATCAGCTTGCCGATCTCGAACAGCGCCGCGGGAAGCTTCTGGAGCGTGTCGTTGTTCACGGCGATGGCCTGAAGGTGATCACACGCCCTGCACGTAGCCGATGAACGGCAGGTTGCGATATTGCTGAGACACGTCGAGGCCGTACCCGACAACGAACTTGTTCGGGATCGTGAAGCCGAGATAGTCGATCTCGATCTGGCGTTCCGCGCGGTCCGGCTTGTGGAGCAGGGAGCACAGCTTGATGCTCGCAGGCCGGCGGGTGGCCAGGTTCTCCATCAGGTAGTGGACCGTGTGCCCGGTATCGACGATGTCCTCGACGATGATCACGTGCTTGCCCTCGATCGGCCGCGACAGATCCTGAGTGATCCGGACCACGCCCGACGAGACGGTCGCGTCGCCGTACGAGGAGATGCCAATGAAGTCCATGAAGATCGGGACGCCGATGTGACGTACGAGATCGGCGAGGAACATCACGGAGCCCTTGAGGACGCCAATCACGACGACATCGGTGGTCTGGGACAGCGGCGCGTACTCCGCCGTGATCTGCGCTCCGATCTCCGCGACGCGCGCAGCGATGACCTCGGCAGAAAACAGCTCTGCAAACGGGGCGGGGGAGCGGTTCCAGGCGGGTGGCGGCGCAGCCATGTCCTGAATGTATCCCAGTCACGTACCCGGATGAGTGCGCCGCGGTGGTGTGATCACGGTACAATCAACAGCGAATGGTCGCAGCGACCCCGGACCTCGACTCGCAACTCGGTACCCTGCTCGGCGAGACCACGACGGAGATCGACGTTCCGCGGAAGAACCGCGTGTTCTGCAATCGAAACCTCCGGATGGACACGATCGAGATGATCGGGTTCGACATGGACTACACGCTGGCGCTGTACCACCAGGACAAGCTGGAACAGCTCTCGATCGAGCTGACGCTCGGCAAGCTGATCGAGAAGCACGGCTACCCGACCGAGATTCGTGACCTGTCGTACGACCCGCGCTGGGCGATCCGCGGCGTGATGGTGGATCGCCAGCTCGGCAACGTCTTCAAGCTCGACCGGCACAGCCACATCGGGCGCTGCTTCCATGGCTTCCGCGAGCTCACGCACGAGGAGCGCAAGGCGACCTATCGTAACGACAAGATCAATCTGTCGAACGATCGCTGGGAGTGGATCGATACGCTGTTCGGTCTGCCCGAGGCCGTCATGTACACGACGATGGTCAACTGGGCCGACAAGCAGACCGGTACCTGCGATTACAACAAGCTGTTCGGCGACATTCGCACGGCGATCGACGAGGCCCACCGCGACGACACGCTGAAGAGCGTGATCAAGGCGAACTGCGCGTCCTTCATCGTCAAGGATCCGTTGCTCGGCGAGACGCTGCACAAGTTCCGCAGCTCGGGGAAGAAGCTCTTCCTCCTCACGAACTCGCTCTACGACTACACCGCCGTCGTCATGAGCTACCTGCTCGACGGCGAGCGCAAGGCGTATCCGTCGTGGCGCAATTACTTCGACATCGTGATCGTGGGCGGCGCGAAACCGGCGTTCTTCAACGAGCTCCGTCCGTTCGTGCAGATCGACCCCATCTCGTTCGCGGAGATCAAGAACGGCGAGATCAAGCACCTGACACGCGACAAGATCTACCAGGGTGGCAACGTCGTCGCGTTCGAGCAGATGACCGGCATCAAGGGCGAGCAGGTCCTCTACATCGGCGATCACATCTACGGCGACATCTTGCGGCTGCGTAAGCAGCACATGTGGCGCACGGCGATGGTGCTCCAGGAGCTCGAGCGCGAGATCTCGGTGGCCGATCGGCTCGAGGCCCAGATCCAGGATCTCGAGCTCCTTGATCGCCGGCATCGCAACATCGAGTCCGAGATCGACTACCAGACGTTGCGGCTCAAGAAGATCCAGCGCCTGCTCGACGATGACGGCACCGCACCGCTACTCCGCGTCCGGCTCGAAGAAGAGCGCAGGGCGACCCGCGGCAGCGTCGACTCCCTGCGCGATCGCGCGGGCCTGATGGACTCCGAGGTCGACTCGCTCGAGGCACGCATCGATCGTGCCTACAACTCGCATTGGGGATCGTGCCTGCGGGAGGGCAACGAGAACTCGCGGTTCGGCGAGCAGGTCAACGACTACGCAGATCTGTACACGTCGCGGGTGTCGAACTTTGGACCGTACTCGCCCCTCCGCTACTTCCGGGCGCCGCGCCGGCCGATGCCTCACGAGGTCTAGTCGCAATGCTGGTCAGTTAGCGCGTTCCGGGGTCGTGCACGTGCCACGTGTCACGTGCTCGTACACGTCCACGATCATCGGCAGAGCTTGCTCAGCATGCCGACCACCCGGACCAGGAGCTGCTTGGCCGCAGCCAGGTCCGACTCCGGCACCGTGCCGAGCAGCCGGATGACGTCGATGATTGCGCCACATTCCATCGCCTCGCCCCGTGCGATCGCGTACCGGTTGTTGCGATCGGCTTCGCTCGTTTTCCCGACAGCTTCCGCGATGTTCAACG
>JACCQV010000995.1 GCA_013813945.1 Deltaproteobacteria bacterium
ACCCAGGTCCGCTCGATCCACTGCGTACCGTGCGTGACGCAGAGATGTGCGTGATGACCATGGGCCGCGCAGTGGTCGACTCCGAACGTCGATTGCAGAAGGAGCGTTGCCACCGCGATCATCCCCAGGAGTACGGGAACGATCGCGGCCGTCTCCGCTGCTCGGCGCTCCGCCATCGGCCCCACACGCCGCAGCCAGGGCTGGGCTCGCGAGAGCGCGAGGACGCCAGCTGCCGACAACGTCCAGGTCGTGACGACGAAGACCAGCGCGAACCCTGCGAGCGAACCGAGACTCACTTGCGCCTCTTGTGACTCGCGATCAGACGCTCGAGCTGGGCGAGGTGCTGCTCGTCGAGATCCGCGGCGACCTGGACGAACGCGGCAAGCACGGGCGCTGCACCTTGTTCCAGCAGCGGGGTCAGCGCCGCCTCGACGACGCGGCGCTGGTACTCGGCGCGATCCATCGCGGGTTCATAGAGGAATGCGTTGCCCTCCTTCTTCCGACGCAGCAGCCGCTTCGTGTGCAGCCGATCCATCGTGGTCATGATCGTCGTGTACGCGTGGTCGCCGCGGAGCCGCTCGCACGCGGTGCGCACCGACAGCGGATGCTCCTCCCAGAGCACCTCCATCACTCGGTTCTCCAGCTCGCCGAGTACCCGGGCAGCTTTCGAGAACGTGCTCACTCCCAGAGCGTAGGCGGCGAAGCTACTAGCGTCAATAGTAGCCGTCCCGGGAGCAGCGGCGTGCTTGCGGCGAGCTGACATCCGGTTGACCATCGCCGCAATGGGGAATCCAGCACGGTCCTGGCTCGGCGGCATCGCGCTGGCTGTCACGGTCTTCGGTTGTGGCGGTGACGACACCGCACCGCCTCTCGCCTGCCCTGGCCCGGGTGTCACGGGAACGGTCTCCGACGACAGCGGTAACCCACTCGCCGATGCGCGCGTCACGGTAGCGGTCGGCGCGGGATACTTCGGCACGCGGAGCGATGCGCAAGGCCGGTTCGAGGTGAGCCAGCTGGTGACGGGCACCGCGTACACGGTTGGTGCTTCGGTCCGCGATCGCGCATACGTCGAGCGCGAGATCGTTGCGAGTGAACCGTGTGCCCATGTCGAGCTGGCGCTGCCTGCCGAGACCCACCTCGGCAGCTGGGACAACCTCGGTGATCCCGGCGAGCCGTTCGGCGGCACCAACTCCGCGGTGCTGCTTCCCGATGGCCGCGTCATGATGTGTCACGACACTCGAGATCCGGTGCTGTTCGATCCCGTCGCGCGGACCTCCGAACCCGCGCTCGCCTCGCCAGGCTTGCAGGGATGCCATGCCGTCGTCGTGATGCCGAGTGGCCGCGTGACGTACGTGGGTGGGACCAACGTGGACGTGTTCGGGCCGGGCACCCAGACGGTGAAGAACTACGATCCGGTCGCAGACCGCTGGGAGGTCCAGCCGAGCATGAACGGATATCGCTGGTACCCGACGATGACGACGCTGCCGGATGGCCGGCTGCTCGCGATCGGCGGTGGCAACGAGCTCAACCCGCAGCGCAGCAAGACCGCCGAGGTGATGGATCCGACGACGATGATGTGGACGCCGGTTGGCGATGTCGCGCTCGGCAACGAGATCTCTCCGATTCTCGTGCTGCGCAGCGGCGACGTGCTGATGACCCACCGTCCGCCGCAGCTGTTCAGTCAGGCGACGCTGACCTGGCGTTCGGCGATGGACTTCGTCCAGGGACCTCGCATGCCGAACGGCGATCACGCCGATCACGAGCTGCAGATGCTGCCCGACGGACGCGTCGCGGCGATCGGCTACAAGTCGTTCACCGCGGGTCAGGTCGGTCGCATTCTCGAGATCTATGACCCGGCGACCGGAAGCTGGTCACTCGGCGCCGAGAGCAAGCCGGTCCGCTCGCGCGCGAGCACCGTGATGATGCCCGACGGGCGAATCCTCGTGATCGGCGGCTATGTCGAGGACGCGTCGGATCCCGCACCACGGAATGCCTACGGGTACACGAGCCTGGTCGATGTCTGGGATCCGGGGCGCGATGCGTGGCGGAGGCTGACGTCGATCGAGGTCGCGCGCGAGTATCACGCGATGCCGGTCGTGCTCCCGGATGGTCGGATCTTCGTTGCGGGTGGTGAAGGCCAACCCGGTAACGAGCCGGCCGCGAGCGTCGCGGAGGTATTCTCGCCACCCTATCTGGCGCGAGGACCGCGCCCGCGGATCGGCATGATCACCGAGACCGATCTGCGCCGCGGTGGATCACTCACGATCGATCTCGCCTCGGACGAGCAGGTCACCGAGGTCGTGATGATGGGCACGAACGCCACCACGCACTTCATGGACTCCGGCACCGGCCGCTACGAGTCGCTCGCCTTCGAGCAGATCGGCCTGCACGTGACGGCGAGGGTGCCGGGGGAGCCCGGGCGTGCGATTCCCGGCTGGTATCTCGTGTTCGTCCTCGTCGACGATGTTCCGTCCGTCGCGCGCATCATGCGCCTGACGCGCTAGCCGCGACAGCTCACTGGACGGTGACGGTGCCGCGGATCATGTCCATGGCGCACGCGTACTTCACGACCCCGGGGGTCCCGAACGTGATCGCCAGCTCCACCGGCGTGTTGAGCGGCAGGTCCTTCACGATCTTCTTGCCGTCGACGACCATCACGACCTCCGTCCCGCACGTCCGCTCGAAGACGCGTTCGAACCGGAGGATCACGGGCTTCCCGCGAGCCACGGTGACGTTCTTGGGCTCGAAGCCAGCCCTCGTCACCGCGATGTCGATCCGGGTGGTCGCTGCCGGCTTCGCTGGACGGGCGATCGGCTTCCTCGTGGGTTCGGCCTGCTTCACGGCGTGGTGATCGTGATCACCACGGTCACGACCTTCGTGGGCGCCACCCGCGTGTGCGGCATCGAATGCGGCGGCCCACCCTGCGATCGCGGCCAGCTCGGCGCCCTGCACGATCCCTGGCTTGTTCTTCGGCATCGTAGGCTTTCCGCCATCGATGCCGAGTGACTTGCGCACGCTCGCCCCGACCTCCTCCGCGTGGTGTCCCTTGAATGGATAGGTCGTGATCTCGAAGTGCTCCAGCGTCTTCGCCTTCGCGCCCTTCTGACCCTTGCTGTGACAGCTGACGCAATACTTCTCGAAGACGGGCCTCGCGGTCTCGTAGGCAGCCATCTCGACCGCAAGCAGGTCCGCCTTGACCTGCGAAGGGTCGGGCTCCGCCGGCGTGTCTACGGGTGCCGGCTCGACCGCGATCACGGCGTCGACGGGCCGCGCGGGTTGTGCCGGCGTTTCGATCATGGGGATCGGATCCGTGATCGGCGTCCTCGACGTCGCGATCGAGGAACCGCTGCCGCACGCAGCCGCCAGGACGACGAGCGCGGCGAGGATCGATCGGGTCATGCGTACTCCGCTCATGCCTTGATCCCGTCGCGTGCAAGGTCCGCTGCGCTCGCCTCTCCCGCCACCGTTCCGGCAGGATGCTCGTACCAGCCTGGGTCCACCTCCCCGGTGAGCTGCTTGCGAACCTTGAGGATCGTGAACATGCCGCCCATGTCGATCAGGCCGAACGGACCCTCGCCCCCGACCATCGAGATCGAGTTGTCGGGCAGCTCCATCCGGTGCATCTCCCCCATGCCCGTCTCGCCCATGGTCATGTAGCCGGGCACGACCTTGTTGACGCGCGCATCGAGGCCTTTGGTGTCCGCGCCGATCAGGTTCGGAACGTCATGGCCCATCTGGTTCATCACGTGATGCGTCATGTGGCAATGGAAGGCCCAGTCGCCCGGGTTGTCGGCGACGAATTCGATCACGCGCACGGCCCCGACGGGAACCAGGGTCGTGGTCTCGGGCCAGCGACGCTGCTTCGGGATCTGGCCACCATCGGTCTCGACGACCTCGAACTCATAGCCATGGAGATGGATCGGGTGGTGGTCCATCGGCCCGAGATTCCCGAGCCGGATTCGCACGACATCCCCGAGCTCCGCGACGAGCGGCTCGGTGGCGGGAAACGCCTTGCTGTTGAACGTGAGCACGTTGAAGTCGCTCATCGCCATCGGATCGGGGCGCCGCGAGCCGATCGGGATCATCCATTCGTGCGCCATCATCGAGTAGTCGCGAACGCGCCGGCCGTCACGGCGTTTGGGATGCACGACGATCATGCCGACCATGCCGAGCGCGATCTGCGTCATCTCGTCGAAGTGCGGGTGGTACATGAACGTCCCCGCCTTCCTCATCGTGAACTCGTACTTGAACGTCTTGCCGACCGGGATAGCCTTCTGCGTAAGGCCGGCGACGCCATCCATCCCCGCGGGGAGGATCACGCCATGCCAGTGCACCGTGGTCGGCTCGGGCAACTTGTTCGTTACGTAGATGCGCAGGGTGTCGCCCTCGACGCATTCGATCAACGGTCCCGGCGTGGTGCCGTTGTAGCCCCACGCCTCGATCTCGAGGCCCGGTGCGATCGTGTGGGCTACCGGCTGAGCGGTCAGGTGGAACACCTTGACCCCACCCTTCT
>JACCQV010001020.1 GCA_013813945.1 Deltaproteobacteria bacterium
CGTCAACAGGGTCCCCATGACGATCGAGACCAGCAACGCGACAATGATCATCGCCACCGAGATCTTGATCGCGAGGTCGCGTGCCGCCGACAGCGCAGCCTGCATGTCGGTGTCGAGGATGTCGACGCCGAGCACACCGAGACACCGACCCTGCGCGTCCTTGAGCGGGACGCCGTCGGAGCCGCGCAGCGGGTGGTAGGCAGACAGCGAGCTCACGCCGAATGCCGCGTCATGGACGACATCGGGCTCGAGCTCTCGCGCGCAGCTCGCGAGCGCCTTGGCGAGGAGCGGGATTCCCGAGACGTCGTACGGCTTGTTGTAGTGCGAGATCTCGATCTCGCCGGCATCGTTGGGCTTCACCGGATCGCCGCGCGCGATCTTCCCGAGGAGCTCGAGCACGTCGGCGTCGACGACGAACTTGGGATTTGCTGGGTCGTCGGTCGGCGCGAGCAGGTAGACGAACCGGATCAGATCGGGCTGCGCGCCGCGGATCATGCGGAGCTGGTCGTAGATCGTCTTGTACTCGGCGCCGTGCTCGACGGCCGAGACCGCGTTGTCGTCGAGGTCGCCGAGCCGCGCGGTCAGGGATTTGTAGGCGGCGATGTCGAAGCCGTGCGAGCCGACGTGCGCGAGGTCATCGAGCCGATCGCGCAGGTCGTCCTCGAGCTTGTGCTCGATGAAGCGATAGAGGACCAGCGCGAGCAGCAACGAGACCAGCGAGCTGATCCCGAAGAACGCGAGTGTGATCTTGCGACGGAGTCGCACGTGCCCCAGGGGACGGTATCACCACGGTGCGCTGCGTCACGCGCCCTCCAGCGACGGTATTTTCGAGGTGTCGGTTTCGCTTGCGAGCAGCCGGCCCTCTGGATAGGTTGCGCGCCAACAACAACGTCACTGGGGGTTTAGGATGCCTGAGCACACGATCCCCGAGACTCTCATCGAACAGATCCGGTCGGGCAAAGCCGCCCTGGTCGTCGGTGCGGGAATCGGAGTTCCTTCCTGGAAGCAGATGCTGGAGCGCATGACCAAGGCGCTCGAGACGCGTGGTCGCGAAGGCGACGACGTGGCAACCAAAGACGTCGAGAAGCTCCTGCACAAGGGCTCTCTCGTCCGCGCAGTCGGGTTCCTCGCCCGCGCGCTGGGCGAAGAGACCTGCGATCGCATCGTCGAGGAGATGTGGGCTTCCCCGGCCGAGACGCCGGCGCTCCCCAAGATCCTCGCGACGCTGCCATTCCGCCACATCTGGACGACCTTCCCAGGTGACGTGATCGAGCACGCCCTCGAGACCCAGTCGCCGGCCGACTGGCCGAGCGCGCGCGTCGTCACGTATCAGGAGCTCGGCGAGCTGTCTCCGCGCCGCCGCACGCTGGTCAAGATGCTCGGGAACTTCGACACGTACGTCGTCACGCCGAACTCGGTGCGCCGTGCCCTGTCGCGCGCCGTCGACCTCAAGGACTACGCGCGCAAGCTCTACGTCGAGGGCTCGCTCGTGTTCGTCGGGTTCCGCTACGGCGATCCCGATCTGTCCGCGCTCCTCGATCGCGTGTTCGGCATGTTCGAGCCCCCGCGCGGTACGCACTATTTCCTCGGCGCCGGCGTTGGCCCGGTGACCGTCGACGAGCTGATGGCCGATCATCACATCGAGGTCGTCAACCTCCAGGGGCGCGGTGGTGACGAAGTCGCCGAGCGCTCGGTGACCGAGTGGCTCGAGACGCTTCGCGACACCTGCAAGTCCGCCGGCGTGACCTTGTTGCAGGCACGTCCCGACGCGGACGATGCCGAGGGCTGGATCGCGCTGCTCGGTGAGAGTGGCGACGAGGGAGCCGAGGCGCGTGACGCACTCGACCTGATCGAGCGCAAGGGTCGCGACAGCAAGGACTGGGAGTCCGTGATCGAGGTGCTGCTCGGACGGATCGAGCACGCCGGTGATGGTCCGGATCGCGCGCAGCTGCTGCTGCAGCTCGGCGAAGTCTACGAGACTGGCCTCGGCGATCTGCCGCGCGCCTTCGAAGCGGTCACGACCGCATGTCAGGTCGCCCCCGAGGACGATGCTGCGGCCGCGATGGCCGAGCGGCTCGCCGCGGCGACCGGCGGCTGGGCGGATCTCGTCTCCGAGGCGAGCTCGATCGCAACTGACGCCACGAATCCAAAGATCGCTTCGCTCTGGTGGGCTCGCCTCGGCAGCTGGTACGCGATGCGGCTCGATCGCATCGACTACGCACTGCCATCGCTGCGCCGCGCACTGGAGCTCGACCCATCCAACGGCGCCGCCTACAAGGCGCTCGCCGAGGCGTACCGCAAGCAGCAGAAGTGGGCGGATCTCGCCGACACGCTGCGCGCACATGCCGAGATCGAGCAGAACACGCAGTCCAAGGTCGACCTGTTGCTCGGCCTCGGCGATCTCCTCGAGAGCCAGCTCGCCGCCTCGGCGAAGGCCGTCGAGGTCTATCAGCAGGCGGCCGATCTCGACGACACGTCGGACGACGCACTCGCCGCTCTCGAACGGCTCTATCGCCGCGACGAGCGGTGGGCAAACCTCGCGAAGGTTCTCGATCGACGCGCGGAGATCAGCGAAGCGAACGGCGACCCAGGTCGCGCTGCGGCTCTGCGCCGCGAGCTCGGCACCATGCGCGCCGAGAAGCTCGGCGACCTCGAGGGCGCGATCGCGCGCTACGAAGGCGCCGTCGCCTCCAACGGCAGCGATGCCGCTGCACTCAAGTCGCTCGTCGACCTCTACGACAAGACCGGCCGCACGGACGACTACCTCCGCACGATGGAGCGGCTCGCGCAGGTCGCGCCTGAAGGCGAGAAGCTGGCGACGCTGCGCAAGCTCGCCGCCGAGCTCGAGGATCGCGATCCCGAGCGCGCTGCTGCTGCGTACGACAAGCTGCTCTCCGCCGATCCGAACGCGGACGATGCGTACCGCGGTCTCGAGCGTGTGCTCGAGGCACAGGAGAGCTGGCACAAGCTCGTCAACCTGTACGCTCGCCACATCTCGGCGGCCAAGACGCCGGCCCAGCGTGTCGAGCTCTACCTCGCCGCCGCGAAGATCTACGAGGCGAAGCTCGAGGATCACATCAAGGCGATCGAGAGCCTGTTGAACGTGGTCGCGATCGACG
>JACCQV010001027.1 GCA_013813945.1 Deltaproteobacteria bacterium
GGGCTGGTCACCAGCGGGGTCGATCCCGCGGATGCCGATCGACACCTGGAGGTGATCGCACGACGGATCACGAGCGGGCAGACCGGTGCCGTGTGGCAACGACGCGTGTTCGAGGAGGCGATGCGCCACACGGATGTCGTCGAGGCGGGCCGTGTGGTCGCGAGAGCGTATCGAGACGCCAGCGCACGTGGCGCCCCCGTTCACGAGTGGGCTTGGCCATAGCGCCTTAGCCGTCACTCCAGTTTCGGAGAGCGAGACATCGTCCGGGCGGCTCCCTGCTATAGATTCCGCGCATGGCGATGACCAAGGCCGAGTTGGTTTCTGCACTGATTGACGCTCCGGTTCCGCGGTCCACGGAGCTTTCGGTAGCGGGTGGGCGCAGGCTGTTCCCGACGTGGCAGGCGGTGCTCGTCGGGGCACCAACCGGAATCATCCTCGGCTCGATGCTCGGCCTCGTCACCGCGCTCGCCGTTGCGCTGCCGCTGCGCCAGGTCGTCGGAACACCCTTGCCGTCCTGGTTCGGCCACGTGTCAGAGGTGGCGATGCTGGTCGGCGCGACCTTCGGCGTCTGGTTGACCGTACGATGGCTACGCGGCCGTCGCGCCCAGTTCGTCGAGCTCGTGCGTACTGGATCGATCGTACCCACAACGGATCGCGCGGCAACGGGACTTGCAGGCGCCCTGGGCACTCGCGCCGGAGCGACCGTCGCCAGGATCGCCCTCGGGGGCGCGGTCGGAAGCACCGTCGCTCAGGTGTACGGAGGACCGATCGCGGTCGTGGAGCACGATGGGCAGCGCATCGAAGCGCGTACGACGGCAGATCACCGCGGTCAGTTTCGCGTGCCCGAGATGATGCTCGTCGATCGCTCGAGTCGCTACGTGGCGCTGCTCGACCGCTCTGGATGGATCGCACCGCAGCGCGTGCTCCGCCGGGTCAGCGTCCCGGTGGCCTCATCGCTTGATCACTAGCCAGCGGTCGGCCGCGGCCCGAACGGGGCGACCGGCGGGTTGTCGGTGTCCCAGATGTTCGTGTCCTGGTACTGGCCGGAGTCCATGAGCGTGAAGCCAACGAACAGTGCGGCGGCGAGGATCGCGCTGAGGAAGATCACGGAGTGAAAGACCTTGTCGTACTTGAGGTGCATGAAGAACAGCACCACGAGGGTCGCCTTGATCACCGCGATGAACATGGCGACGGCGAGGTTGAGGTTCGGTCCCAGGTCGATGCGGGTCGCGAGCACCGTGACCAGCGTCAGCATCATCAGCGCGCCGCCGGTGCCCAGGAGCACCTTGACGGATGCGGTGTGAGAGATGCCGTGATGGTCGTCGTGGTCGTCGTGATGTGCGGTGGCCATGATCTGTGTCCTCAGTGCCTGGTTAGTGGATGAGGTAGAGGAGCGGGAACAGGAAGATCCAGATCAAGTCGACGATGTGCCAGTACAGCGCAGCGAAGTCGACCGGGCCGAAGTAATCCGGCGTGAAGTGGCCCTTGGTTGCTCGGATCAGCAACCAGATGAACACGAAGACGCCCACGAGGACGTGGACACCGTGGAGGCCGGTCATCGCGAAGTAGATCGTGAAGAACATGTTCGTGTGCTCGGGAGGCGGGCCCGCGTACATCGCCGCCTTCTCGTCGGCGTGGGTCATCGGGCGACGAGATGTCGTCGCCTTCTGGCCGAGCTCGAGCGTCTGCTCGCGATCGGCGAGCGGGTCAGCGACGGCGACCGGTGGTGCCGGAGCCTTGCAGTCCGCCGCGATCTGAACGCCGCCCTTGCGGACGGTGTGGTCGCCGTACTCGACGAGGATGCCGGAGGCACCGGAGGTCGTGCAGTCACCGACGATGGCCGTGCCCTGCGCAGAGAGCGCGCTGGTCTTGCCGCGGCGCTGGTCAGCACAGGCGGTCTGCGTCGCGAAAGGGCCTTCGGAACCGAACGGTTTCTCGCACTTCTCACTGCCGCTGCAGTGCCAGGTGAAGAACCAGCCGGCCTTGCAGACGTGTGGGTTCGCGTTGGTCTTCCAGCACGGGTACGCCTGCGCCTTGCCCGCGAGCGGCCCGCCGACCCCACCGTCGGGACCAAACACCGGATCGAAGCAGCGCGCCGTGATCTCCTTGCGACCCGTCTCGGCGAACGCGACCTTGCCGTCCTTCTTGGTCGACGTGCCCTGGACCTCGTAGACCTTGCACTCGGCCTGGACGGCCGGCGTGCGCGGATCGAGATCGAGGCCGACGTCGCCGAAGCAGCCGGCCGTTGCGGTGCCGGTGCCGAGGTCCCACTGGACCGTCGACTTGCTGCCCGGGCACTGGTTGCTCTTGGTGATCAGCGGGGTCCCGCCTGAGCTGACGCACGGATCGAAGTAGCGTCCGAACAGGATCTTCTCGTGGATCTTGTGCGTGTACTCGAAGTACTTGATGACGAGGAACCCGCAGGCGCAAAGGATCGTCGCCGCGAGGCAGGCGATCAGCAGGCGCTTCTGGCGCAGCTGCGCGGCGCGCACGGCCCACGCGGCGGTGAGGCTCGAGAAGATCAGGACGGCGGTGTTGATCGCGCCCATCTTCACGTCGAGGTACTTGTGCGCGTAGGCGTAGATCTCGGAGTGATGGTGCCGGTAGAGGACGTACGCGACGAACAGCGCGGAGAAGAACAGCACTTCCTGCGCGAGGAACAGCCAGATCCCGAGCTTGCCGGAATCGAAC
>JACCQV010001072.1 GCA_013813945.1 Deltaproteobacteria bacterium
GAGCCCGTTGTACGCGGTGGTCACGCGCATCGACAGCTCGGTCGCGGCCTTCTGCTTCTGCGGATTTCCAGCGTGCATGTCGGGGTGGTACTTGCGCATCAGCTGGCGGTACGAGGTCTTGATCTGGGCCATGTCGGCCCCCGGCTGGAGGTCGAGGATCCGGTACCACTCGGCGGCCTTCGCTTCGCTGCTGCCCGGGCGCGGCGGGCGCGAGGACGAATCGTACGACGAAGACGACGAAGACGAGCTGTTCCCACTGCTGCTCGACGAATACGAGCCGCCGCCGCGCGCCGCCTGCTCCTTCATCCGCCGGAACTGCTCGTCCGCCGCCGCCTTCTGCTTGGCGTCGCGCTCGTCGCGGTCGCGGTGAACACGTGCCGCGCGCTCTCTGGCCGCCTTCTCTCTCGCGGCACGCGCCGCCGGATCGGACGTGGCCATCTTGGCAAGTGGGTTGTCGAGCGGTGCCTTCGATGACTTCGCGCGCGCAGCCTTGCGCGCGGTGAGCTCGACCTGCAGCGCCGCGGTCTCGACGTGACTCAGCGGCTCATCATCGACGATCACCAGCGAGGTCAGCCGCGACAGGCTCGATTGCGCTCCTTCGAGGATGCGCTTCGTGATGCTCACGTCCGGATCGTAGCATCAAGATCGCGGCGATCAGTTGCGGTGCAGGATCATCGCGCCTGACCCGACGACCCAGAGGTGACCGCCCGCGCCGGAGACTCCCCACAAGGACTCCGTGATGCCCGGAGGTGTCGTCACGGTCCAGCTGGTGCCGTCCCAGTGGCCAACCTTGGTCTGGGTCACGCCCCACAGATCGTTGGCGGCGAATGCGTGGAGGTCGACGAAGGCCTCGCTCGCGTACGGCGTCCAGGTCGCTCCGTTCCAGTTACGGCTTCCGGTGCCTGGGGCGGTGCTCCACACGTTGGAGGGAGCGATGGCCTCGACGGTGTAGTGCGTGCTGCCGCCACCCGGCATGACCGTGGCCCACGACCCCGTGTAGTGCTTCAGATATGTCGGCTCGCCCGCGACCCAGACGTCCGTCGGTCCAGTGCCGTGCACACTCATCAACGTTCCTGGGAACGTGACAGGCGTCGACCACGCCGACCCGGTCCAGTGCTGGACGCGGCTCGTCCCGATCAACCAGACGTCGTTCGCGCTCGATCCCCACACGCCGGTGTAATCGATGTCGAGGACGCCCGTGACAGGCGCCCAGGTGGTGCCGTTCCTGCGCAGGACGGTGCCGTTCTCACCGACGGCCCACGCATCACTCGCACTCGCCGCCCACACACCGCGCAGGTTCTCGGTGGTGCCGCTGACCATCGCCGTCCACGCCTCGTTGCGACGCTGGAGGATCACACCGCCGTCGCCCACGGCGAGGACATCGGTCGGATCGCGCGCGAACACGCTGTACAGGCGCGCGGTCACCGCAACGGGTGCGGTCTCCGTGCGCCACGTGCCGGGCGCATCGATCATCGGGCCATCCCCATCACCGCCTGGGGCATCGACCTCGCCACCAGGCTGCGGGTCCCCACAGCCGATCACGAACAGAGCACAGACCGCGAAGCGCATCACACTCAGGGGGCGATGAAGGTCGTCACCACTTCGTTGTACAGCTTGTGGTTCTTCCGGTTGCCGTGATGGTTGAAGCGCGCCTTCGTCTCACAATCCTCGTAGTACGAGTCCGGGGAGAACGAGTCGCACGCGAACTTGTTCTTCGGTGCGTCGAAGTCCGCGCAGTCGCCCGCCGAGATGAACCCACACAGCGTGTAGCCGGGGTTCGACGGATCGGGCTCCGTGCAGTCGCGGTCATTCAGGCCACCCGTCTCGCCGGCCGCCTGATCCTTGCCGCGGCACGCGTACCAGGCGAGCGGCTGATTGACCGGGCCGAAGATGTCGCCGTAGAACGCGCCTTCCTCGACGCTGTGCGAAGCACGCTCGGCTGCCGTCGAATCGAGCGCGGGGTTCGGACCACGGATCGAGATCTCGACGGTCACGTTGTTGTTGTTGACGCGCGACAGGATGCACGCGGTGACCCACCGGCGACCGCCCTGGTCGAGAGGTTGATCAGCCCACTCCGGCGCCACGCCGATCTCGCCGAAGAACTCGATGCCCGGGCCACCTGCCGGATCAGGCGCGATCAGCGACGTGCCTTCCGGCAGTGCGCAACCGATCAGAAACGCGAGCAGCTCCTGCCCTTCGGGCGTATCGAGCAGGTCTCCCATCGATTCGATGTTCGCCTCGAAGCGGTTGCCCGCGATCCGGTTCCCCGCGATCCGATTGCCGGCGATCCGGTTCCCCGCGATCCGATTACCGGCGATCCGGTTCGCCGCGATTCGATTGTTCGTGACTACCCCATGCGAACCCGACCCGAAGGTCTCGGAGTCTTCGGTGCACGCAGTGAAGGCGAGCGAGACGAGCAACAACATAGTCAACCGCTTGCGCATGAGGACCATGATGCAGTGGGGTAGCGGGCTATCGCAACATATGCATCGTGCACCGCTGTAGGCGATCAGAACTCGCCGACGCGACGCGCCCACACTGGATCCGTGCGAGCCAGCTGACGCGCACTCGCACACAGATCGTCGGACAGCTGGCCATGACGCTTCGCGAGCTGCCACAGCTCGAGCCGCATCTGCACGAACACGCTCTCGATGCCGTGGAGAGCCCTGCTCCACCCCGCCGCATCGGCCGCAGAGGCGATGGCGTGCAGGACCTCGATGGTCTTGTCACTCGCGGCCTCGTCGTCGCCGGCGCGTTCGTCGACGGAGAACGTCGCGAGTACCTCCCGCAGCTCGGGGAGCTCCCCGCGCGCGGCGAGCACCCGTGCGAGCAGCAACCGGTCGAGTGAGGTTGCTCCCTCTCCCGCGCGTTGCTGGAGCGCGAGACCACGTCGCGCGAGCTGGATCGCCTCGTCGAGCTGGTTGTCCCAGAGCAAGTGTTCAGCGAGGTTGTGGGTGACATTTCGCTCCATGTAGGCCTGACCGGCCTCACGTGCGAGCTGGGTGGCAAAACGGAGATCTTCGGCGATCCGGTCGATCTCGCCGCGCGCCGACCACAGCCAGGCGCGGTTTCCATAAGCGACGGCGAGGTGAAAACGATCCCCCTGCTCTTCGCAGTCCGCCATCAAGCGCGCGAAGACGCGCTCGGCTTCGTCGAGCTCGCCGAGATCGGCGAGTGCGGGGCCGAGCAAGAGCCCGGCCACCATCGAGGACAGGCTGCGGTGGTGACGGCGCGCCTCCTCGAACACCGTGCGGAGGAGAGGCACTGCCTCGACAAACTTCTGCGCGCGGAACGTACCGCGAGCCTCGGCAAGCTCGACATCGATCACGAGCCCGCGCGGCAGGTCAGGTCCATCCGCGAGCCGTGCGCGCGCAAGGGCCGTGACTTCGTGCGAGCCATCGTAGTCCTCGGCGAAGTCGAGCACGATGGCCCGCTCGAGCAGCGCCTCGATCTCGAGCGACAGCTCGCCGACCTCACGTGCGATCGCGGTGGCTTCCTCGAGCGAGGTCCGAGCGTGGTGGAGACGCTGGAGCTCGCGTTGCGCGCGCCCGAGGCCGAGGCATGCGCGCGCACGCGCCGCATCGCGCTCGGTCAGGTTGCGCAGGGCTCCTGACCACGCCTCCTCCGCATCGAATGCGCGGTGCTCGCGCTCGGCGAGCTCTCCGCGTCTGGAGAACGCGGACGCGGCCACGTCTTTCGCGCCGACCGCCTCGGCGTGGCGCGCGATCCGCCCCTCGATCGAGCCTGCGGTGGCGAGAGCTGCGCTGCAGTACGCCAGGGCGGCTTCGTGGAAGAGGCGGCGCACGCTGTCCTCGGTCGTCGCGTAGATGCCTTCCTCGACGAGCGGCTGGCGGAACGCATGGCCGCGCGGCGTCTCGATGAGGATGCCCGCGGCCGTCAGCTCGCGAAGACCGACGTCGAGATCGATCGTCGTGGTGGGGCCACCGCTGCGTTCGACCGCCTCGACCACCGCGGCGAGCTCCTCTCGCTCGAAATCATCGCCCACGGTCGCGCACACGCGCGCAAGACCGACGAGCTCGGGTGCGAGCGCCGTGAGCTCCCGCGCCGCGATCCACGGCCCGAGCGCGATCGGCTCGAGCTCGTTGAGCGCACTGGTGTCGAGGAAGAACTCACCGCCAGGCCGTCGCCGGATCGCGCCGCGCTCGTGGATCTCGCGCGCGAGCATCGTCAGGTGCAATGGATTGTTGTGCGCGAGTCCGACGAGCTGGCGAACTGCGCGCATCGGCGGATACTCCGCAGGGCGCAGCAATGCCGTCGTCATCTTGATCGCGGCCTCCTCATCGAGAGTTGCCAGCACGTCGCGGCGGCGGCGCTGCGCACCGGATCCGAGCTGCGGTCGCCGCTTCTCGAGCCGCGGTGCCGCGATGCCGAGCACCCACAGCGGCAGCGATTCACCGCCGAGCGTCGCGTACTCCAGCGCATCGAGTAGATCGTGATCTGCGAGGTGGAGATCGTCGAGGATAACCGCCGTCGGCCGCTTGCGTGCCGCTGCGCGCAACGCATCACCGATCGCGCGCACGGCCGGCCCCTCGGGTGTGCCGATCAGACCGGCGAGCGGAGGCGGCTTACCCGCGCCCGGAGCGGGAACCGTCGCGAGGTGAACCTGCGCACCGAGCTCCGCGAGCCGACGCCCGAGCTCCGCGGCGAACACCGTCTTGCCCACGCCGGGATCACCGAGGAGCAGCGCGAATGCTGGCCCCGTCGGCCTCCATGCGCCCGAACCACTACGGTGCTCGAGCGGCGGGTTGCCACGCAGCGCGGCCGCTGCATCCGCCGCCAGATCCGTGAGCATGGCATCGCGGCCGAACAGCTCCGCCGCATCACTGACCTCGCCGAGCGTACGAAAGCCCGGTCCTGCAGCGTCGGCGGGGCGCGTCGGCACCTGAGCCACGGAGGCGAGTGCACGGGTCAGGATCACGCCGTACCATTCCGTGGTCGGCAGCCACGACTCCGGCTTGGCCACGGACTCGCCGTGCAACGTCTGGCCGTCGATCCGCAACGCATCGAGGTGGACCGCCACCCGTGCACCAGCCGCCGCGAGATCGCGGGCGAGCGAGATCGCAGTCGTCGCGGGATCCGCGTGTACCGACCCGAGTAGCGCGCCGAACACGCGGCGCCCCCGCTGCGAGATCACGAGCACGTGACGTGCCGTGAGCATCGCGAGCACGGCCCGGTCCACCTTCGGCAGCTCGACCCACACGAGCACCACTGGCTGCTTGCTCTCGGTGATCTGCGAGATCGCCGGAACACTCCGTGCAATCGACGGCGTGTCGCGGGTCGCGAGCAGGCGCGCTCGAAGATCCGCCGCGTCGCGCGGACGCTTGGTCGGATCTTTGGCGAGGCAGTCCATGCAGATCGCCTCGACCGCACCGGGGACCGCGGCCACGGCACCAAGCCGAGGTGGACGCAGTGCCGCATGTGCACGTTCGAGCGCTGCTGCATCGCCGATGAACGGCGGCCGTCCCGCACACAGCTCGTAGAGGATGCAGCCCACGGCATAGAGGTCGGCGCGCACGTCGACCGACCCCGCATCGATCAACTGCTCGGGCGGTGCGTACTCGAGGGAGCCGACCTGAACATTCGCGCGCGTCGGATCGTCGGGATCCGTTGGCAGCTTGCGGGCGAGACCGAGGTCGAGAATGACGACGGAACCGTCGGCACGACGCACGAGGTTGTCAGGCTTGAGGTCGCGATGAACGAACCGCGCCGCGTGCACCTGGATCAGCGCGTCGAGGATCCCCATCGTGAGCGCGACTGCCTTGTCCGCGCGCAGCGGTCCCGCTGTCGTCAGATCCGCGAGGCTCGTCCCCGCGATCCGCTCCATCGCGATCCAGGCGCGTCCATCTCCGAGGACGCCATGGCCGGCGAGCCGAGGAACCGCCGGCGCTCCGATCGCGCCGAGTGCCTCGGCTTCTCGCGCGAGTCGGCTGCGCGCGAGCTCGTGATCTGCGTGAGCGACCTTGAGCACGCCACCTGGAATCGCCCACACCGACGCGAAGCCGCCGCTACCGACCAGCTCGCCGACCGGCTGGGTCCACACCGGCACCGCCGCGACGGGCGACGACGACGCACCGGCCCGCTCACCGCCGTGCTCGGGACACGCCGAGCCCGAGGCGAGCCTGCGGTGACAGGTGACACAGCGAGCCACGATGCGATCCTACAACCAATCCATCAACGTCGTTCGTGCACGTGCCACGTGCCACGTGCACGTCCACGTCCACGATCTCCGAGGGCACCGAGAGCTGACCCACCTGTCGCAGCACTCTTGTCTACAGACCTTCGGAGATCCAGAGCTCGTCGCCGGGAGCTGCCCACCCTGTCGCATCATTCCTGGCAGACGCTGCTGCGAGGATCGCCGGTGGCGAGCGCCTGCACCACGCATGTACGATCCGAACTGGTGCCCTGAGATCCTGTTCCCGCTCGCCAGCCACGTGGACGTGACACGTGCACGTGCACGTGCACCGTTCGGCTACAGATCTTCGGCGATCCAGAGCCCATCGCCGAGCGGGTACGGAGCCCACGCCTCGACATCGAGCGCGGGTCCATCGACCACGGTGCCCTGGAGCGCGGCCCGACTCTTCCCGACAGCGATCCGCGCAGTCGCGGCGAGCGGCTCGAGTGCAGCGCGCAGGCTGCCGAGATCGACTTGCCCGCGTGGAGCGACCGCGAGCACACTGTCGGGTGCGGTGAGCGCGATGGTCATGCCAGCGGTTCCGGCGATCGCGGTGACCTCGGCGATCACGGTCGTCGGGGCTTCGCTGTACAGCGCGATCACATCGATCTCGGTGCCCGCCGCCGGATGGATCACGGCATGGAGTGCTTCGAACAGCGCGCGTGGCGTCGGGAACCGCGCCGCCGGCTCTGGTGAAAGCGCGCGCGCGATCGGCTCGTCGATTGCCGGATCGACGTCGACCTTGCTCGAGGGCCGCGGACGCGCGCCGTGGATCTGCATGTAGCTCTGCACCACGCCGGGCGCGCCGCCGAAGGCGGGGTGACCAGTGAGGATGTGATACGCGAGCAAGCCGAGCGCATAGACATCTGTTCGCGCATCGACCGGCAGACCGCGCATCTGCTCGGGCGACATCGCCGCGGGTGTTCCCAGCATGCTGCGGGACGAGGTCAGACCCGGTCCCTCCTGGTCGAGCAGCTTGACGAGTCCGAAGTCGAGGAGCACCGGTCGCACCGCTCGCATCGGTTCCCTCTGCCGCGCGAGGATCACGTTCGATGCCTTGACGTCGCGATGTACGAGCCCTGCGGCGTGTGCGACACCGAGCGCGTCGCAGAGCGGCTCCAGGATCGTGAGCATCTCCGCCGGCGGAATCGGTCCGCGCTCCTGAATGACCTCGCGGAGGCTCGGTCCGTCCACGTACTCGAGCACGAGATAGGGTCTGCCGTCGTCGAGAGACCCATGATCGATCGCGCGCACGACGTTGGGATGGTGAAGGCGCTCGATCGCTGCGAGCTCGCGCTGGAAGCGCGTCAGCGCATCGATCGAGCGGACCAGCTCCAGGTGCAAGATCTTCAGTGCGACGATCTCGTCGCCGGGATCTCGAACCGCGTGCCACACCTGTCCGAAGCCGCCTTCGCCGACAAGGCGGTCGAGGCGGAAGCCCGGAACGTGCGGAGGCGGTGCGTTCAACGGTTCCAACCCTCCACACGTACCATGTTAGAGTTTTTTCCTCAGTGATCGAGCACATCCTCGAGGCGATGGTGGATGCCGTGCTCGTCGTCGATGTCGAGGGCAGGATCACCCTCGCGAACACCGCCGCGGGTGCAATCACCGGCTACACGCTCGACGAGTTGCGAGCGCTTCCGATCGGGACGCTGCTCGTCGACGAGAGCTCGGGCCTGCGTACAGTCGTCCGCCATCGGATCGCGAAGGGCGACGTGCTGCGACGCGAGGACGCATGGCTCGTGACCAAGAGCGGCGAGCGTGTCCCGGTATCGCTCACCGGATCTCCCATCCACTCCGCACACGGCGCAACGGATGGAATCCTCCTCGTCGCTCGTGACGTGCGTGAGATCCGCCAGCTCCTCGCGGACAAGGAAGCGCAGATCGCAGCCCGCAGCGTGGCAGATGACGCGCTGCGCGCCGCGATGTCCTCGATCGAGGACCAGCTCGAGCAATCACGCAAGCAGCTGCTCCTCGCCGAAC
>JACCQV010001080.1 GCA_013813945.1 Deltaproteobacteria bacterium
GAACAGGATGCAGCCCAGGGCGTAGACGTCCGCGCGGCGGTCGATCGACATACCGCGCAGCTGCTCGGGCGGCATGTAGCCGATCGTGCCGAGCACGGTGCCGGCTTCCGTCGAGCCGGCTGGCTCCTTCGACGGCCCGATCTCGAGGGAGTCGGTGGAGTCGTCGCCCATCACGCGCGCGACACCCCAGTCGAGGACGTAGACCTCACCGAAGTCACCGAGCATGATGTTCGCGGGCTTGAGATCGCGATGGATCACGCCGCGGGTGTGAGCGAACTCCACCGCGAGGCAGACATCGGAGTAGGCGCGAAGCAGGCGCGACAACGGGTGCTTGTCGATGGAGGACGTCGTGAGCGAGACGTGGCCGCGGGCGGCGAGGATGTCCGCGAGCGTGGTGCCCGTGAGGCGCTTCATGACGAAGTACGGACGGTCCTCCTCGTCTACCGCCACCTCGTGCACCGGAACGATCGCGGGATGATCGAGCCGACCCTGGATCCGCGCCTCGCGGAGGAAGCGCGCGACTGACGTGGTGCGCCGATCACGCATGCGCTTGACCGCGACGTCGCGCCCGATCTGCGCATCGGTCGCGAGCAACACATCACCCATCCCGCCACGGCCGAGCATGTCCCGCATCACGTAGCGCGCGTTGCCGGTCGGCATGCTCGCGACATCGAAGTCGTCAGCGTCGTCACCGGCGAGGGTGTCTGCGTTGGAGACCGTAGGACCGGAGGGATCCAGGAATCCCTTGCCTCCCCGTTCGCCTGAGCTCATGCGTGAATGCTAGCTCAATCGCGCATCTTCTCGCGCGACACCGCCGCGAGGAACTGGCCTGCGCCGCGAAGGAGCGCGAGCTTCGACATCGGGACCCCGGCGAAGTCCTGAACGGCGACCCGAAACAGCGCCGGCAGCTGCGGCAGCACACGCTCGACGGTCGCGCGCCGGGGTCCGAACAACCAGCGGTACGCCGCGTGGCGGATGCGCAGCTGTCGACCGAGGTGGTGGCCATGCACGGTGCTCTGCCAGTCGGAGAACCGCAGGCGATCCGCGGCGAACGCGCGTGCGAGGTACGGGCCCGCGATCGCGCCGTACTCGATTGCCTGTCCGATCCCTTCCCCCGTTGCGATGTCGATCCCTGCAGCCTCGCCCACGAGGAGGACGCGCGGGATCGAGATCTCCGCGCCCGGCTCGAACCCGCGCTCAGCGAACTGCTTGTGGCGATAGCGCTTCGGATCCAGCCCGCGCGCGGTGAGGTACGTGGCGATCCGAGCCCGCGCATCATCGGGCCCGAGGTTGCGGATCACGTAGGCGCCGCGGCAGATCATCGGGGCGCCGCCGACCAGGGTCGGGAAGTCCCAGGTGTAGCCATTCAGATCGCGGGCATCGAAGTCGAAGACGATCGTGTCGCGCGGCAGGTCCTGGGTCACACCTTCGGTATCGAGCTCGACAGCCTGTGCGCGGAGCTCGCCACGGGGAAAGCCGGTCTGGCGACGGACGATGCCACCGATGCCGTCGGCGCCGACGATCGCCCGCGCGCGGATCTGCTCCCCGCCGGCTGTCGTCACCTGCACGCCATCGTCGCCGACGGCGATCGTCTCGACGGCGCAGCCATCACGGACCTCGATCCCGCGAGCGATCGCCTGGTTCGCGAGCGCGTGATCGAACTCGACGCGGCGAACCACGACGCCGAGATCCTTCTGGTGCGTGACGATCGTCTCGCCGCCGAGCCGCAGCGCGATCGCATCGAGCTTCACCATCGGGCATTCGATCGTGACGCCGAGCTTGTCGAGGATCCGGAACGCGCGCGCACCGATGCCGCCGGCGCAGATCTTTTCGCGCGGGTAGCGCTCCTTCTCGAGCACGAGCAGCGAGAGTCCCGGGGCCGCCGCGTGGACGTGCAGCGCCGTCGAGATCCCCGAGGGACCACCACCGACGACGACGAGGTCGACCTGGCGCATCAGACGAGCGTGGAGTGTATCCTCGCCGCCATGCACAGGGTGTTGGTGCTCGGGGTCCTTCGTGGCAGATCCGCAAAACCGTGATGGTGATGCGCGGCGGCGTGCTCTACCGTTCCGACGCGCTGTACGGTGCGGTCGGCGTCAAGCCCTAGCCTGGCGGGTCGAGACGGACGGTTCGAGCGGCGTCGAGCTCACTGGTGTCGCGCGACGCCGTGAGACGCGTGCGACGTGGCGATCTCTAGCGCTCGCGAGATGTAGCGCGAGCTCGAGCGGTGGGGAGCGGCGATGGCGTGGCGTCGGGCTTCGCTGCATTGTCGGCCTTCATCGTCACGATCTTCTGCGCGATGCGGCGCTGGAACAGCCGATCGAGGACGGTCAGCACGGCCATGATGGCGAGCCCGAAGATCGCGATCGCGACGCTGCGTGCACGAGAGATCATCGTCACGGCCAGGCCCTGCGGGCCGGTCGCACCGAGGAGAGCGTACAGCGCGTAGTTGCCACCATCTTCGACGCCGATCCCGAGTGGGACGATCGCGGCAATCCAGCTGATCAACACGCCGACCGACAACACGCCAATGATCATCACGGGGGTCAGCGGCACGCCGACGGCCGCGAGCAGCGCGATCATCGATGCATAATTCAGCAGCTTCGCGACAACCACGTACGCCAGCCCGGCGCGCGTCCCGGAAGTTCGATGCGTATGGAGCTCGCGGATGTGCCGATCGACCTCCTTCAGCTTCTCCTTCCAGACCTTTGCTCGGTCGACGGAGATGATCCGGAAGCGCCGCAACGTACCCACGAGGGTCGCCATCGCACCGCGGTGGATCACGAAGCCGAGCGCGACCATGGCCGGGATGATCACAGCGACGCCGATGCCGATGAGCACCTTCAGCTCGCCCGGCACGTCCGTGAGCAGCAGCGTCAGTGGGATGCCGATCAGCATGACCGAGACCGAGAAGTAGAGCCTCGA
>JACCQV010001093.1 GCA_013813945.1 Deltaproteobacteria bacterium
CGATCCTCGAGGACCTCGATGTGACGTCCCTCGAGCACGCCGAGCGTGTGGTCTGGCTCAACAACCGCGCGTGCGCGCTGCTCGATGCAGGCGGCGATGCCGCAGGCGCCCTCGCGTTCGTCGACGAGGCGATCGGTCTCCGCCCCGATGTCCCTGCCATCCAGCACACGCGTGCTCGTGCCCTGCTCGCCGTCGGCCGCATCGATGACGCGATCGCCGTACTCGACTCGATGCGCGTTGGTGGAGAGCTGTCGCCTCGCCTCGAAGCCGAGCGGTGCAAGGATCTCGCGACCGCGTGGGAGACCAAGGGCCAGGCCGAGTACGCCGATGACTACCGTGATCGAGCGCGACTCGTGGCGCGCTAGGGACGCTCCCAACTTACGCCATCTATTTGCGCGAAGTCGCCGGAACCATTCGGCCGATCGGGGACGCTCCCGACTTACGCTACTTGCACCGCGTGCGCGCGTGGACCCCGGGTCTGTCCGGTGAGCGGACAGCAAGTGTCGTAAGTCAGGAGCGTCCCCTCGGTGGTGAGTGATTCCGCCGAGGTGAGCCGAATAGATGGCGTAAGTCGGGAGCGTCCCTAGTGCAGGCGCACGCGCACCTGCGCGGTCGCGAGGCCGCGCGCGATCGTCAGCGTGCCGCCGTTCGCAAAGGTCAGCGTGCCGTCACCGGTGACCGTGACGGTTGCGTGACTGTTCGCGACTGTGACGGGCGTGCTGGCGCCGTTGAAGGTCGCCGTCGCTGGCAGCCCGGCCGCAGCCGAGGGAGCGGACCACGTCCACTGCGCGGCACCGGCAGGACCGTCCTGGTCGTTCCACCGTGCGTGCGCCGGGTTCGCCGCGGTTCCCGGGTAGAGCCAGACCTCGCGATTGCCGCCGATCTCGGCGACGGTGACTGCGGATGCCATGCCGGGCGCGGGCAGCGGCGTGTCGACGCCATCGGGGAACAGCACGAGGAGCGAGCCTTCGGGGACGTAGACGGGGATCTCCGTCACGGTCGCGGTCGCGGTGCTCTCGCCGCCCATCGCGGGAGAACCGCCGAGCAGCGGATACCAGCGACCGGCGGGCAACGTGATCGGGCGAGACAGCGCGCCCTGCTGCTGCACGGGCGCGACGAGCACACGGTCACCGAGGAGGTACTCGTCGATCGTGGTCCATGCCCATGGCTCGGCGGGATACTCGAGCGCGATCATCCGGATCAGCGGCAGGCCGTCACGATCGAAGCTGCCGCTCGAGCCCCACAGGTACGCGGCGAGCTGCATGTGGAAGCGAGCCCACCGGCGGAAGTGCGCGGTCGCGGCGGCGTCGTTCTCCCACTGGAAGTTCTCTCGTGCGCTGCGGCCATGGTGCGTGCGCATGACCGGGTTGAACGCGCCGAACGACGTCCACCGGTAGAACAGCTCCTCGGACGTCGGCGACGTGCCCTGGCTCATGTAGCCGGCGATGTCGCTGCCGAAGTACGGAAACCCCGCGAGGCCGAGGTTGATCCCCATGGGGATCACGGATGGCAGGCCGTCGCCGTCGGAGAAGTCGGTCTGCTGATCGCCGGGCCAGATCACCTGGACGTGCGGCTGCGAGCCGATCCACGCGGAGCGCACGAAGTGCATCGGCGTGAACCGACCCGCGCGCGGCGTCAGGATCTCCGACGTCATCTTTGCCCAGTCGACGGGGTAGCGGTTGTGGATCGCGAGCGCGTCCTCGCCGGAGTGCAGCACCGCGTCGGTCGGCTGCCACTCCGCGAAGTCCGCCATCCAGCCATCGGAGCCGAGGGTGTAGGCCTCGCCCATCACGCGCTTTGCCCACGACACACCCTCGGGATTCGTGAGGTCGAGGAGCTTCGAGCCGCCGAACGTGATGCCGGTGAACGTGTAAGGCGCGCCCTCGCCGTCCTTGATCGTGAAGCCGCTGGCGACCGCCTCGGTCAGGACGTCGGATTTATCGTCGATGAATGTGTTGTGGTAGGTGAGGAACGCGAAGCCCATCCCGTGGAGGTCGGTCGCGAGCTGCTCGAAGTCGGGGTAGACGACTCGATCGACACGCCAGTCCTCGTCGAGCGCGTAGCCGGAAAACGTATCCATGCCGCCGCGCCAGTCCTCGGTCCAGATCGCCGAGGCGGGGATGCCGTTCGCCCGCAGCTTCTGCGCGATGCGCCGCACGTTGGCGGAGCCGTAGATCGCGTCGACCCATGGGGCGAAGATCGACAGCGGTGGACGCACCGGGCGGCCGACCCACGCTGTCATGTGGCCGAGTGCATCGGGCGCGCTACCCGCGTCGCCGAGGAACACGTTGAGATCGAGGGTGCCCTCCCACGCCTCGAAGCGCGACGCATCGGGGCGCTCGGAGCCGAGCGCGAACACCGCGCGCGCATCGGTCTTGACCGCGATGGCGTAGCCCTTCGACGAGACCACCATCGGCATCGGCGTGTGGGTCGTGTGCTTGCGACCGGTGAGGAACCACAGGCCCGCGTAGGTATCGTCGGGGTCGGGGAACTTCCCGATCCCGTCCTCCTGCACGAACAGCGGCACGGTCTCACCGCGATGATCGACGTCGAAGGACTGACCGCCGAGCCCGACCAGGTGCTCGTCGGTGGCGCACGGCGTGGCAAGGGAGATCCGCTGCGCGTCGGTCACGAGCTCGATCCGAACGTGGCGCGGATAACCGGCCGCGTCGGGGTTCGCGCCAGACTTCGTCGCGGTCACGAACACGAGCCGGCCGGTGCCGACCGTGTCATCGCCCGAGCGCAGGGTGAACGTCGCGCCTTCCTCGGTGGCGGTCACGTCGTCGAGCTGGTCGATCGCGCGCCAGACCTCCGCGTTCTTGGTCTCGGTGAACCGGAACGAGCCGAACATCATCTCGACTGCGGTCGCCCGCGACCCGATCGCGGCGAAGCCATGCGGCGGGGTATGCTTGTCGCCATCGTCGCCGGCTCCGGCGCGCGTGGCCCAGACCTCGGTGCCGTCGACGAGCAGCGTGATCTGCGCGGGGTCCGAGGAGATCCGCGCGACCAGCCGCCCCGATGCCACCTCGATCGGCGGCGGCGGCTCCCCGCACGCCGCGAGGGCGAGGAGGATGACGGCGAAGCGCTTCACAGGCTCAGAAGCCGACGGCGAGGCCGAGCGACAGGTCGGCGCCGACGCCGGTGTTGACGCGCGTCGTGCCGATCTTGTCCCCGATGGCGATGCCGGCCAGAGCGGAGAGATCCGCGACGAACGCGAAGTTGCCGCCGAGCTTCTTCATGAAGCCGATGCCGGCACCGACGAGGATCGGCCCCTGGGCGACAATGTCGGTGTCCATGCCGGCCATCCCGGTGTCGAGCTTGATCGTGTTGCGCATGACGCCGAACCCGACCTGCCCCATCAGGCGCAGACCTTCGCCGGTTGCAGACAGTGCGTAGCGAACACGGAGGAGGCCCGCCGGAGCGATGGTGGAGTGGGTCTCGGCGCCCTCGGCATTGACGTTCGCGCCGACCGGGATGCCGAGCCGGCCCGCGACACCGATCGCGAGCTGGCGGTTGAGCATGTAATCGAGCTCGACGTTGAGCACGACGAGGCTGTTGCCGACGCAACAGGTCTCGACCATGTTGCCGCCCTCGGTGTTGCCATTGACGTAGCCGAACCCCGTGCCGCCACCGACGATGATCATGACCTTCGGCGGCTTGCCGCCCGCGATCACACCACCGTTGATGCTGTTGTCGCTCGGCGTCGTGTCGACCTGCGTGCTGTTGATCGGGTCCTCGTTGTCGCTCTTGAGCGGCGCCGCGGTGCCTGAGATCTCGAGGATGTTCGGCGAACCCGACGAGCCCTTCGCCGAGATCGGCTTGTTGTTCTCGTTGAAGGCCGCGACGTAATAGTGGATGAGGGCGCCCTTCATCGCGGCCGCGGGGATCGTGCCGGTGTACGTGCACTCGCCTTGCTTGCTCAGCTTGCTCTCGGTGAAGTCGGTCGCGCCCTCGATCCGGTACATCACCGACACCTTGACGGGCGTGATGTCGCTGCCGACGTGCGCCTCGATCGCGAGCGCTCCGCCTGCGGGTGCGGTGTCGATGATCCCGTGCTGCAGGCCCTTCACGGTGAGGCAGTCGACGGCAGCAGCCGCGACCGGAACCTCGTCGCCACCGGAGCCGCCGGCCTTCGCTTCGTCGAGCATCTTCTGCAGCTCGGGCGACTTGTAGGCCGGGCTGATCTGGATCTTGGGGTCGATCTGCACCGCGGACTGGAACGCCGACTTCGCGGCGTCGAGGTCACCGGCGGCGTACGCCGAGATCGCGAGATCGAGGTAGACCTTCGCGGTC
>JACCQV010001105.1 GCA_013813945.1 Deltaproteobacteria bacterium
TCACGACCAACGGCTCGGTCGCCTCGCCGCAGACCGGCACGGTCCCCAAGTGCGACAACCCCCAGTACATCTACTCGCTGTGCGAGGCCGGCCCGCGCGTCGCGACCCGCATCAACGACATGGGCACCCGGTGGACGCTGCTGTGCCGCAAGAGCGAAGGCGGCTACGTCTCGGACCAGTACAACGACATCGCGATGATCGGCTCGAACCCGTTCACCGGTAAGACCTGCTTCTTCCAGAACGCGCTCTACCAGAAGAAGGACGGCGGCAAGATTCCTCACCCGGCTGACAAGGTGAAGTCCTCGAACCTGTGGTCGGGCGTGCACGGCGGCATCGGCTCCGGCATCGAGTGCGGCAAGTGCCACGACGCAGACGCCTTCATCCACACCCCGTGGATCGACGGCGCGAAGGACAGCAACGGCCGCCCGATCGTCCCGAAGATGGGCGTCGACGCAGACTTCGCGATCGGCGCGAACGAGACCCCCTACGCGATCGTCAACCGCCGCGGCAACGCGTGGACGATGCCCAAGCACATCGTGTCGGCGCAGGCGAACGCCTGCCTCAAGTGTCACCGCATGGGTGATGGCGAGTGGGCCGACAAGTGGCTGACGCGCCTCGACGGCACGGACACCGCGTGGACGGGCATCACCACCGACCATGGCAACAAGGCCGAGAACAAGTACTGGATGCCGCCGGATCACACGTTCGCGAGCGATGCGGAGTGGCAGGCGTCCGGCGCGAAGGCCGCGCTGACCTTCATCCAGAACTGCGCGAAGACCCCGACGGCGGCTGGCTGCAACTGGCAGCCCGTCCCCGAGACCCTCGGTTCCGCGACCGCCGGCGGCAAGCTGCGTAACCCGGTCACCCTCGCGGACGGCGCGCTCGCGAAGCAGGCGACCGAGATCCTCGGCTTCAACAAGAACACCCCGACCCAGGTCTGCGCCGAGTGCCACGCTCCGAACGAGCTGACGCTGCGCGACTGGCAGGAGAAGACCACGACCGCTGAAGCATCGTGCCTCAAGGGTGCGGACGCGACCGGCGAGGTCGTCAACGACACCTCCGACGGCATTCGCATCGAGAACAACGAGTTCAAGGTCCTCGGGCCCTTCGATGTCGCCGCGGGCGCCTTCTTCGAGGTCAGCATCGCCGGCACCGGCGATATCGACCTCTACATCAAGCGCGGCGAGGAGCCGACCAAGACGGTTTACGACTGCCGCCCGTTCACGCAGACCTCGACCGAGAAGTGCGACAAGACGGCGTACAACGCGGCCGGTCCGGCGAAGTTCTACATCGGCCTGAACGGCACCGCCGACGGCACGGTCAAGGTCACCGCGAAGTACACCAAGCCGAACCCGAACGCGGTGCCCGCGATGGATCGCGTCAACTGCTTCCGCCTCGAGGCGGGCAACACGCAGTCGCCGTTCAGCCCGGCCAAGCTCGGGATCTACTCGGCCGCCTCGCACCTCGGCTGGATGCAGGACACGTTCAAGGCGGCGTACCCCGTCGGCGGCAGCAACACCGCGGACACCTGGGCGCTCCACTACGGCAAGTTCAAGAACCGCGTCTCGATGCCCAAGGGCAACCACCCGCGCTTCGAGCAGGCTCAGTTCGACATCGTGGCCGAGTGGTTCGCGCGCGGCATGCCGCAGCTGACCACGTACATCGCGGGCGACACCGGCCCGACGAGCTGCGCTCCGTCCGTCAAGCCGGAGATGGCGACGCACCAGACCCAGATGCAGACCCAGGGCTGGGGCGCGCTCAACCGCCAGGCCAACATCAACATGTTCGGCTGCAGCGGCAGCACGGATCCGCGCAGCTGCCTCACCTCGCAGCCGACGGCGCAGAGCAAGCCGTACGGTAACGGCTGGGCCGCCGCGGGCACCCTCCGCGTCATCCGCGAGCTCTCGTTCAACACGTTCTTCTGGACGCGCAGCTCGGCCGACGGTCGGTTCGTCGCCAACGGCGGAACCGGTGGCGAGAGCATCATCTCCGACCTCCAGACCAACAAGGACATGAAGGTCGACGCGGCATACGACCCGGGCTTCTTCCCCGATAACCGCGGCTGGATGTTCCAGGGCACGCCGATCGGCGCCGCGTTCTGCAACATGTCGCTGCTCCAGGCGAACCCGAACAACATCAGCTTCTCGGAGTCCGCGTGCAGCAGTGTCTCGACGGTCAGCCTGTACCAGCACCTCGGTGCCGGCCTTGGCGGCGGCGACTACTTCGCGGTCAACAGCCAGTTCACCTCTGACAACCCGGACTCCGGTGTCGCCGAGGACCCGAGCGCGGCGTTCGCGAACACGGCCGAGATGAAGTTCACGCCGATGATGTTCAACGGCACGCACTACATCGGCAAGCCGACCGTCACCGTCGCGAGCCCGTACGAGGGTGACACCGTCCTCTCGCCGTCGACGAAGCTCGTGATCAGCCGGTTCGGTAACCAGCAGGACCACCTCGGCTACGTCGTCCGCAAGCTCAACACGACGCCGAGCGGTGGCAGCTACGCCATCACGACCACCGAGGTCGGCCGCTACTGCCTGTCGGGTGCGAAGCCCTCGATCAGCTTCGACGAGAAGTACTTCGTCACTCACAGCTACGTGAAGTCGGGCGACTGGCAGGACCTCGGCTTTGCTTCGGCGAACGACCCCACGTTCAAGGCGATGCTCGAGAAGGGCACCGCGAACATCGTTCTCGTGAACATGCTCACCGGCGTCCGTACCCGCGTGACCAAGATGCAGCCCGGTCAGTACGCCATCTTCCCGCACTGGCGCTCGGACGGCTGGTTCTACTTCCTCGTCCGCGACACGAACTCGAGCAAGGAGTACATGGTCGCGAGCGACGCCGCGCTGACCCTGTAGTCGGGCCGATCGGACCTGCGCGCGAGTGGCGAAAGCTGCTCGCGCGTTTGTCGATCCGGGTAGGCGCGGGGTAGCGGTTCCGCAG
>JACCQV010001111.1 GCA_013813945.1 Deltaproteobacteria bacterium
GCACGACATCCTGCCGTGCATTCCCGAGCTCGGTTCCGTCGGCGCGAGCGGCGATCTCACGCCGATGTCGTACGTCGCCGCTGTGCTCGCCGGCGAGCGCGAGGTGATGTTCCAGGGCCGGATCTGCCCGAGCGCGGAGGCACTGGCGGCCGCCGGCCTCGAGCCACTCACGCTGCAGCAAAAAGAACCGCTGTCGATCATGAACGGCACGAGCATGATGACCGCGCTCGTGAGCATCGCGCTCGAACGTGCCGAGGCGTTCGCTCGCGCGCACGCGATGATGACCGCGTGGAACTCGTTCCTGTTGCGCGGCCAGGCCGCCCACTTCGACGAGCGCCTGTTCCTTGCCAAGCCGCATCCCGGATCGATGCGCTATGCAGCCTGGGTTCGCTCGGCGCTCGACTGTGGACCGCGGCCGCCGCTCGGCGCGGGCAAGGTGCAGGATCCGTACTCCGTGCGGTGCTCTCCGCATGTCGTCGGCGTGCTCCTCGAGGTAATCGGACAGAGCTCGGCGACCGTCGAGATCGAGCTCAACGGCGCGGGCGACAACCCGCTGATGGACGAAGAGACCGGGGTCGCCCTGCATGGCGGCAACTTCTACGGCAGTCACATCACGCACGTCGCAGACACGCTCAAGGTCCAGGTCGCTCACGCCGCAGAGGGCCTCGAGCGCCAGCTCGTGCTGCTCTGTCACTCGACGGCGACGTCCGGCATTCCCACGAACTTGATCCGGGTCGAGGGCCCCACGAAGCACTCGCATCACGGCTTCAAGGCCGTCGAGATCCTCGCGTCGTCCCTCATCGCCGAAGCGCTCAAGCACTCTGCACCCGCGAGCGTGTTCTCGCGCAGCACCGAGGGACACAATCAGGACAAGGTCCCGATGGGCCCGATCGCCGCCAAGGATCTCCGCACGATCCAGAACCTCGCCGATCACATGCTCTCGATCTCGATGCTCGCCGCGGCGCAGGCCACCGACGCGACCAACCGGGCCTCGGAGCTGCCTCCGCCGCTCCACGCGCTCTACACCGCGATCCGCGAGACCTGCCCGGCGACGACCGAAGATCAGCGCCACGACGTGCTGATCACGCGGTGCCTGGCAAACTTCCACGCCGGCGCGCTGCCGATCGGCTGACGCGCGCGCTCCTTGCGTGTGCCGACCACGGCGTGTGCCTTCTTTGCGTCTGCCTCGGGCCGTGTGCCTTCGGGCCGCGTGCGTTGGGGGCGTGTGCCTGATCTGAGCCACGAAGGCACGAAGGCCACGAAGCAGAACGAGAGGCTCTTCGGCTTCGCCGGTCGGACGTGTGCCGCACGTGACATGCGCCGCCTTGATGTGCGCCGCGTGGCGCGTGTGGCGTGCGCCGCGTGTGGCGTGTGCCAGAAAAGACTAACCGCAGAGAAGCGGAGGCCGCAGAGCAGAGAGAACTTTGAGGACCCGGATACTCCTGCACATGCAAGCACGGGCGAAGCTCGAAACCCTTCTGCTCGGCGGCCTCTGCGTCTGCGGTTAGTCCCTGCGGGCACACGCACGCACGGGCGAAGCCCGCCCCCAACTCTGCTTCGTGGCCTTCGTGTCTTCGTGGCTCAGCCGCTGGCACACGAACAGCCTGCGCACGCACCGCGCACCGCGCACCGCGCACCGCGCACGCACCGCGCACCGCGCACGCACCGCAACGCAACGCAACGTTACTGCGCCGAGATCGGCCACAGGCGCCACGCGACGCCACCGAGCGGGTCGCGGACGACCACGCCGAGCATTCCCGACTGCGGATCCTCGGGCTCGACGCGCAGGTAGGCGTTCGCGAGATCGAAGTCGTGCATGTTGCCGGCCGAGGTCAGCCAGTTGACGACGTAGCTCTCGTCGAAGGGGACGGAGAGCCGGACATCGACGGCAGGCGCAACGACGATCGCGTCGGTCGAGGTACGGACCATGCCGTCGATCGTCACCGGATCGAGCACGGGATTGTCGGAGTGCTCGCCGAGCCACACGATCTTGAGCCCGGTGTTGATGCCTTCGTCGCTCGCGGGGAAGGTGACGCGAATGCGCAACGGGACCGCTTCGTCCGCGGCGAGCCCGAGCTCGGTGCGCGCCGCCGCGAGCTGCATCGGCCCCGGTGCGGTGACGAACCAGCCCGTGGGCCGCTGCATCAGCGAGCCCGCGAGCGAGGTCGGCGAGATCACCATCGCCGTCGTGGGCTCCGCCTCGATCGGCGGCTCTCCGATCCGCCCGAGCAGCGCGTCGATCTCCGACTCCTCACCCGTCGTGATCCGAGGTGGCGTGGCGCGGATCGCGATGATGCGATCGTGATCGAGCTGCCACTGCGGATCGATGTCCGCACCGCAGCCGACCAGCACGAGCGCGCTGGCAATGAGCGCGCTGGCAATGAGCGCTCTCAAAACACACCTCGCAACCCGACGGAGGGAATCAGGGGTAACGACTCGAACGCACTCTTCTGCGTGTAGTCGTAGCTGTAGAAGTACGTGACGATGCTGCGGTCGAGATAGACGTTCTGGACATCGAGGAAGGCGAGCAGCACCGCCGGTCCCCACTTCCACGTGTAGTCGATGCGGATATCGAGCTGGTGATGAATGGGCGCGCGATCGGAGTTGATGTCACCCGGGGTCGGGATGTGGAGGTTGCGATCGCTGTCGAACTCCGCACCGATGACGGGTGTCGACGGCAGGCCGGAGTAGAGCTGGAATCGACCGCCGAGCTGCCAGTGTCCCTTCTTCCAGCTGAGCGCCGCATTGAGGCTGTGCGGCTGGTCATAATCGAACAGACGCGGCTTTGCGCCGGGACCATCGATCCGCGAGGAGTTCGAGTACGAGTAGCCGAGCCAGCCGAACCAGGTGCCGGTCGTCGCCATCGCGAGCAGCTCGAAGCCTTTGCTCTCGCCGCGACCACTGTTGCCGAGCGAGCCATCCTCGTTGTGCGTGATGAGCGCCGTCCGGTACGTGTAGTAGGTCGACCCCTGGATCCGGACGCCCATGACCGGCATGTACTCGAGTCCCATCGTCAGCTGCTGCGAGCGCTCCGACTTGACCTCTTTCTGGAGGAACTCGGACTGGAACTCCGGCGGCCGGCTATAGAAGCCACCGTTGAAGCGGGCCGTCAGCGTCTTCGGAGTCAACTTGATCTGGAGCTCACTGCGCGGCTGGATCACGAGCTCGCCCGGGCGACTGAAGTAGTCGGCGCGGAGGCCGGTTGTGACCCGGACGCGCTCGTCGAAGTCGGCAGCGAGCGAGGTCCAGGCGGCATAGTCGGGGAACCACACCGAGCCCTTGAATCGACTGGAGGTGTCCTTCGGATCGTAGGGAGGGAACGCCTCGCCCTCGCGACGCTCGAGCGGAATCGCGAGATCCGTCGTCGAATGACCGATCTGAGCCTCGGTGCCGGCGGTCCACACGACGTTCTTGAGACCGAACGCCTTCTCCTCGGTCCGTGCCACGGAAACACGCGGCGTGAGCAGCCGCGTCTTGACCTTGAGCTTCTGGTACAGCCCGATCTCCGCGTTCGCATCGGAGAGCATCCCCGACAGTGCGAGCTGCGCCGACCACGGTCCCTCGTGGTACTTCGCCGCGGCGGTCACCCGCATGAACCTCGTCTGGGTGAAGAACCGCTTGGCCCCCGCATCCTCGTCTTTGGTGGTGTACAGCTCGAACTTGTCGGTCGTGCCGATGGTCGACGCCGTGAAGTCCCACTTCGAGTTGATCTCGTGATCGATGCGGAGCTGCTGGTCCCAGTACTGCGGCACCGTCGTCAGCGAGAGATCCGCTTCCTCGGGGATGACGAGCGGCAGGATGAAGTCGATGAACGACCGCCGCAGCGCGAACATGTAGCGGGTCTTCTTGCCCAGGGGGCCCTGGGCGACCAGCCCACCATCGATCAGCGAGACCTCGGCCTGCGTGGTGCGGTTGTCGCTCCCCGGTCGGGTCTCGATCAGAACGATGCCGGATGACGATCGTCCGTACGCGACCTCGTAGCCACCAGGGATGAATGTCAGGCCCTTCACAGCCTCGGTCGCGACGATCGCGCGGAACCCGAACGGGTGGAACAGGATCGGAATCTCGAAGCCATCGACCAGAACCTTGGAGTCCTGCGGCGAGGCGCCGCGGATCACGACGCCGGAATAGCCTAGCGGAATCTGGACGTTCACGACTCCGGGCATCGCGGTCAGCGCGCGCACGACGTCGCCGCCAGTCCCGGGCAGTCGCTGCAGCTCGTCGCGATCCAGCGTCGCCGCGCCGGGGGCCACGATCGGCGCCCGCTCCGAGATCGTGATCTCCTCCGTGGCGAGATCGAGCATCAGCACGATCTCGTCGAGCACGGGGCCGGTCACGGTCGCCAGCGCGACTCCGGCGCGATCGGTGCTGACGATCAGCGTCGCGTTCAACGGCGCGAGGATCTCGAAGAACCCGTCCTTGTCGGTCGTTGCCTCGTCGAACGTGCCCTCGACGGTGACGGTCGCCTTGCGGATCGGCCGACCGAGGTTGTCGATCACCCGGCCTCGGACCGTGATGTCTTCCTCAGAGACGACCGGTGGGTCGCTCGGCTCCTGCGCGCTCGCAGCGCCGCCCGAGATCCAGAACGCAGCGACAACGAGAATCAGAGCGCGACCCACCTGGTGCACGCCGCGAGCCTATCATTCGAGCACGGGAACGCCCATGGCGTGGAACCCCTTGTCGACGTAGACGACGGATCCGGTGATCCCGCTCGCAAGCGGGCTCGACAGGAACGCGGCCGCTGCGCCGACCTCCTCGGGGCTGAGCACCTCCGGAAGCGGCGCGTTGTGTACCGCGTACCGGATCATCCGATCGACCGGACCGATCGCCTCGGCGGCGCGCGATTTGTATGGGCCCGGAGAGATCACGTTGACGCGATGGCCCCAGCGCCGGCCCGCCTCGAACGCGAGTACACGCGCGTCCGATTCGAGCGCTGCCTTCGCCGCTGACATGCCTCCGCCGTATGCCGGGACGACCCGCGTCGACGCGAGATACGACAGCGCCACGAACGAGCTACCGGCACGCATATGTGGCCCGAGGTGCTGAACGAGCGAGACATGCGAGTACGCCGACGTCGAGATCGCGGCGAGGTAGCCCGGTCGCGACGTCTCGAGCAGTGGCTTCTGGACCTCGGGACCGTTCGCGAGGCTGTGCACGACGATGTCCACGCCACCCGCCGCGGCGACCGCCGCCGCGAGCCCGGTGGTCGTGAAGTCGCCGAGGTCCTTGTAGCGGCGGTGTTCGCGGATGTCCGCGGGAACGTCCTCGAGCCGATCGTATTCGGCGTCGTACGGATAGACCGCCGCGAGCTCGAGCTTCGAGCCGTCGCGCAGCGTCAGGAACTCCGCGGATTGTGGCCTGGTCAGCATCAACTTGAACATCTTGAACAGCGGCGGCCACGTCGCCACGGAGACCGTTGCGCCGGCGTCGGCGAGTGCCTTTGCGATGAAAAAGCCGAAGCCACGCTCATCCCCGACGCCCGCGACCAGGGCGTGCTTTCCTGCGAGGTCGATCGCTAGCATTCCCGTGTCATACGCTAGACTTCGGGCCGTGTGTCGCCCGCCGCTCCTTGTCCTCGCCCTCGTGTTCTCGGGATGTATCAATCAGGCGGCGCGAGTGGTCAATCCGCCTCCGGAGGGCGGGGGCACGTTGACCTGCCGCGAGATCGTCGAGACCTGCGATAGTGCGTGCACGCAGCCGTTCTGCTTGCATGGCTGCAGCAACCAGGGCACGGCCGAGGGCCTCGACCAGCACGAGGCGCTGCTGTCGTGCGGCGAGCGCAACGGCTGCACCGACGAGGAGTGCATGCGCGCGAGCTGCCCCGCGGAGATCGAGACCTGCATGGGGCCGATGGCGGCCAGCGAGCCGTCCGAGTCGACCGCGCCAGCTCCGACCGAATAGCGCGTCGTCAGGTCGTTACTTCGTGAAGTCCTTCGTCAGCTTCGCAGAGGATCCGGCGGCGATCTCGACGCTGATCGTCTTCGCGATTCGATCCTTCGGCGACAGCAGCGTGATCTTGTGGTTGCCCTCGGGCAGCGACAGCGTCTTCGGCGTCATCATGCCGGTGTTGCGCCCGTCGACGTAGATCAAGGTCGAGGGTGTGCTCACGATGGTGAGCTTCCCGGCGCCGGTGTCCTTGGTCGCGACGGTCGTCGAGCCGATCTTCATCGGCTTCGCTGCGGCGATCGCAATGGTCTTCTCGGGCCTGGTCTTCTCGGGCCTGGTCTTCTCGACGATGGCGACCTGCTTCTCGCGTTTGGTGCGCTTCGCCGCTCGCTTCGCCGCACGCTTCACAGCGCGCTTCGCCGCGCGCTGGCTCGTCGGTGCGGCCGTCGGTGCGGGCTCGAGCTCGGGCTCGCTCTCGATGGTTTCGCTCGGAGGAGCGATCGTGGGCTGCGGCTTCGTCGGTTGCCACAGCGAGTCCGTGGGCACATCGGTAGTGGCGGGCTCCACAACGGCGACGGGCTCGGCAGCGACGGGCTCGGCAGCGACGGGCTCAGCAGCGACGATCGGAGGCGTCGGCTCCGCTGGCGCGGCGGCCATCACGATCGGAGGGGCCTCGACGGCAGCAGCCGCGTCAGGTGCAGCCGCGCTGTCGTCGCCGAGCAGGCGATAGCCCGCAAGCGCCATCGCGATCACGCCGAGCGCAGCGAACGGGATCCAGAGCTTCGCGATCCACGTGACGATCTCGCGACCGAGCGTCGAGCCGGTGTGGAGCGGCATCGCGCCGACGCGCATCGTCTCGAGGTGATCTGGATAGGGCGCCTGGTAATACGCGGGCGGTTGGTGCGGGGCCGGGTACGCGGGACGGATCGCCGGTGCGGCGAACTGTTGCGGCGGCGGCGGCGGCGGCGACCATCTGGGTGGACCATCGATCGTCGTGGCCGCGTCCTCGGCGTAGTCGGAGTACATCGGGACCTGTGACGGGGTCGACATCGGAGCTCGCCGGCGCGGCAGCGGAGCGATCGTTCCGCCGATCGGCGACAGATTCGCGCCGAACGGGACGGGGCGGAGGTGGGCGGCCGGCGGCGGCGAGCTGAACAGCGCCGGCTCGTCGATGTCGTCGATGGGCCTGCGGCTGGCGAAGCCGATCAGGTCATTGATCGCGGTGTTCTCTTGCTTGGGCATGGGACTCCGGCGCGTTCCCATCAGGTTCTGCACGGCTCGGACCATGGGACAGCCACCGGATCTCACCCAGTTGCCCCCGGGATCCGTGGCTCCGGCGGTCCCATGGCAACCGCTCTGGCCGGGTCGCGTAGCCCCGCGATCTCGCTTAGGATGGCCTTCGTGCCGAACCCCCAGCCGGGAACGATCCTGGGCGCTTACCGCGTCGAGGGCACGATCGGCTCCGGGTCGATGGGCGAGGTGTTCAAGGGCGTCGATACCGGCCTGAACCGCCGGGTCGCGATCAAGATCCTCTCGGAGAAGCACAAGGACAGCCCGGAGCTGCGCGCGCGGTTTGTCCGCGAGGGACGCGCCGTCGCGGCGATCAGCCATCCCAACGTCGTGCAGGTGTTCGCGACCGGCACGTTCGACGAGCGCCCGTACATCGCGATGGAGCTCCTCGACGGTACCGATCTCGGATCGATGGTCGAGAAGAAGGGCGCGCTCGATTCGATGACGGCCGCGCTCGCGATCCTCGACGCCGCACACGGTCTCGCCGCGGCGTCGAAGGCAGGGCTGATCCACCGCGACGTCAAGCCCTCCAACCTCGTGCGGCTGTCCGACGGCCGCGTCAAGGTCACGGATTTCGGCCTCGCAAAGCCGATGGATCCAGGCTCCGAGCCGGCCCTCACGGCGATGGGGGTTGTCGTGGGAACGCCCGACTACATCGCGCCCGAGCAGGCACGCGGGGAGCCGATCGACGAGCGCGTCGATATCTATGCGCTCGGTGGCACGCTGTACTTCCTGCTGACCGGTGTTCCGCCGTTTCGCACCGGCAAGCCCGCCGAGGACAAGTACCTCAAGGTCGTCGCGCGTCACCTGCGCAACCCACCGCCCGATGCGACGCAGGCAAACCCGTCGTGCGATCGCGAGCTCGCCGATCTGGTCCTGCAGATGATGGCCAAGAAGCCGGCCGAGCGTCCGACGTACGACGATCTCGTCAACCAGCTCGGCGGCGTGGTGGCTCGGCTCGATCCGAATGCGGTGCCGATGTTGATGGCATCGTCGCGCGATCGCAGCCGGCCTTTCACGCTGCCGCCGAACACCAACTCCGATCACTCTGCGACCGTCAGCGACGGCAAGCTGGGCGTGCGCTCGACACCGCGCGCGTTTCCTCTGTGGCTCGTCGCGGTCACGCTCCTCGCGCTGGCCGTGTTCGCGGCAGGTCTCGTCGTGTATCTGCGCAAGGGCGACACCAGCGCTGCGAGCGGACCCGGGACCACGGC
>JACCQV010001116.1 GCA_013813945.1 Deltaproteobacteria bacterium
GTATTCCATCGCGTAATAAAAGACGCCGTCCGGGCTGCGTCCGTAGTCGAAGACGGCGACGGTGTTGGGGTGCGTCAGCTGACTCATGTGCTGCACCTCGCGCTCGAACCGGTCGAGCGTCTCGACGTCGATCCGATCGGGGAGCATCAGCTTGACCGCGGTCGGACGCCGCAACATCGCGTGTCTCGCGCGATAGACCGCTCCGTTGCCCCCTTTGCCAATCTTGCCGTCGAGCGTGTACTGGCCGAGCTGCATCGCGGCGGTCACCTGCCGGCGCAGCCCGTAGAGAATGCTCGAACCCACTGTCGCGAGCAGGATCGCCATCGTGCAGATCAGGGCGCCGCCGCCGACGTAGGCACCCGCGGGGATGTCCTGCTTGAAACCGATCACCAGCGTCGCGACCGTCATCGGCAAGCACGTGATCACGCTGATGAGCGCCGTCCGCTTGCTGGTGCTCGGCACGACGCTGGCGCGCAGGAGCACCATCAAGCACGCATAGATCAGACAGATGTATGCGGACGATCGGAGGTCCGGGGTCAACGCACCCGCCGTCCCGAAAATCACCCCCGTGCCAATGGAGTAGAAGGCGTCGATCGCCTCGAGTTGCCGCATCGACAGCTCGCGCCGCACCAGGAACCCACGCCAGAGGATCGCGAGCACCAGGAGCCCGCCGCCCGAGATCGCATAGACGATCTCGTTGTTCCTCGGTGCGAGTCCCGGCCTCCCGTCCGCCGGTCTGAAGTCTGCGTAGACGGTGTAGAGGACGGCGAGAAACACCATCAGCACGACGAAGTTCCAGAACATCACCTTCGAGAGCACGACAAGCCGCGCCTGCAGATACCCGCGTGCTTCTTCCTCGCCCCCCGGGCCACGCCACGCACGCATCTTCCGGGACGAGCCCCCCTCGACCATTCCCTTGGGATAGTCGCACGAGCGTGCTGCTCGCGGTCGGCGCTAGTCCGCCGGCGCGCTGTTCCGTGGCGGGATCTTGCGCGCGGTGCGGATGGTGCCCTTCGTGACCACGATGGGCACCGGCGGCGTCATCTCGTAGAGGAAGCCGCGCGTGTCGACCTTCGCGAGGAAGCTGCCCTTGTGATTCACGCGCCGGCGATAGCCGACCTTCTGCTCACCTTTCACCACGTGCTCGCGATGATGGAGCAGGAAGTTCGCGAGCCGGACCGCGAGCTGGTTGTACAGGCGATGGCAGCCATGGCTCGTGCCGTTGACGATCGACGTCACGCTCGCCGAGCCGTGGGAGCCGATGCCGTTGTCCCAGTAGCTGACGGTGCCGTCCTTCTTGGTGACCACGTTGTCGTGGACGAGGAGCACGAGGCCGTACGCCGCGTGCGGACCGGGACCCATGATCGACTTCTTGAGCTCCCAGCGCCCGTTGTACATGTTCTTGACGAGATCGCGATCGGGCGTGGACGGTGGCGGCAGCCAGGTCGGCGCGGCGTATAGCTCGCGCCACACGCGCGGACCGACGTCGGACTCCTTCCACTTCTGGACGACGTGGCCGTTGGTCGAGACATCGGACCAGCCACCGATCGTCGTCGGCCAGCGCACGAGCGGACGCTTCACGCCATTGGCGGTCACGAAGACGGTCAACGTTGGCCGGCGCTTGATCTTGCGAGGGATCGGCGTGTCGTCGTACCAGACATCACCGCGATCGATCTCTGCGGTGAGATCCATGTGCGCGGAGTGATAGGTCGGCAGCTCTGGCAGCGCGATCGCGGCACGCAGTCCGGTCGCGTGTCGTTCGAGGAACGCGCGGAGCTGCACGGGCTCGCTCCAGCCGAGCTCGCGCGCGGCCGTCTCGACCGCAGCACCGATCAGATCGGGCGCACCGTTCGGTAGCGGCTTCTCGCGGCCGCGGGCTGCGCGCATCGGCGACGGGTCGAGCATGCGGCCGAGGATCGGCTGCGGGCCGTCAGCCGCGGTGCCGTCCTCGATCAGTCCGGTCGCATCGACCACACGTTCACGCAGGATGCGCAGTGCGAGTCTGAAGTCGAGCTCCCGGCTGTCGACCGCGAGTGCCTCGCGCGTCTCCTCATCGAGGCGCTCGTTCGGCATCAGGAAGTTGCGGCGTTGGTACAGCTCGACCGCGTTCGACGTCCGCCAGGTCATGGTGCCATCGGCGTCCTTCTCATCGAGGAAGCCCTCGCACACGAGGTGGCGCTGCGCCGCGAGAATGCCGCGATGGATGCCATCGGCTTTCTTCCACGTCTCGTACTTCTTCGCGACGGGCTTGTCCGCGACGAGCGCGAGCGCCGTGAGGTCCGGAAGCTTGCGCAGGATGCGCTCGGCCTCGAGCTGTTTCTGCAGCGCGACGCGACGAGCGCTCATCACGGCGACGACTTGCTTGTGGTCCTGCGCGTACGGTTTATCGAGCAGCGCGATCGGCGTGGAGTCGATCTCCGCGTGGCATGCGTGGCGCGCGTCATCCGCGAGCCGCTTGCGTACGATCGCGAGTGACGGCACCACGCCGTAGAGCTCGGCGAGCTCCTCCGTGTGATCGAGCGGCTTGCCTTCGCGATCCCGGTCGGCCGCGAGCGCGAGGTACGTATCGCGGAACGTCGGCGCCGTGCCGTCCGCCTGCGGTGCGAGCAACCGCGGCGTCCACGCGTCCGCGAGATCGACGATCGTCAGCCCCTGCGCGCGAGCTTCGTTCGGGCAGACCAGCGTCCCATCGACTTTCGCAGCGGCATCAGGACACGTGACCTGCGAAACGGACTCCGCCTTCGCGAATCTCAGCTCGGCGCTCGCGCGCGCTGTCGGCGCGTTGGCGCTGCTGGTCGTGAAGCCCCTGGAGCGCGGTGGTGTCCCGCACGCGACGAGTGTCAGGAAGAGGTACTGCCAGCGCATCTCTATCAGCATGGGGTCGTCGTCGAGAATTCGCACGAGCGATCTGTGAAGCTGCTGTGCGCGTGGAGCGCACATCGTGGCGTGACGGCACGCCGCGTCGTCGCACCTGGCGGCACGTCGATTGCTCTTCATCTGCGCATGAAGACTCGGTTCGCGCTCTCCGTTGTGCTCGCGCTCGCTGCGTGCCGCGAGGCGTCCAGCGACGAGGCAAAGCCGTACCCGATCGTGGTGCCGTCCCCACCATGTGAGAAGTGCACGCTCGACGCGCCCACCGAGGCCACGCGCCCGCTACCGCTGCTCGTCGTGCTGCACGGCAATCACGAGGATGCGGCCACCGCGGCCCGGCGCTGGAAGGACGTCGCCGTCGAGCGCGGCTACGTCGTCCTCGGGCTGCACTGTCCACGCGGCGCGGGTTGCAACGACGGCAAGTGGTATCGCTGGGCGAAGACTCCGACCTGGATCCGCGAGCAGGTTCGCGAGGTCGTCGGTGCGATGCCGATCGACCAGACGAGGATCTACGCTGCCGGCTGGTCAGGTGGCGCGACTGCCCTTGGCATGCACGCCCCCGAGCTCGATCGAACGTTCGCCGCGGTCGTGTTTCACGGCGGTGGACAGCCTCCGCTGGCGACGGATGCGTGCCCGACGCAGGAGATGCCGGCGTACTTCCTGGTGGGTGACGCGAACCCGGCGCATCCGGCTGCGAAGCGCTTGCGGTCCTATTACGAGCGCTGCGACCACGAGCTGACCTGGGATCTGCTCCCGGGCGCGAACCACGCCCGTGAGGACGAGGCACTCAACCCGTCGAAAGCTGCCAAGATCCTCGACTGGCTGGAAGCTCACGCACGACAATCGAACGTGTCGTAACCGCACATCGGCTTGGCGACGACCTTGCATCTAAGGAAAACATGTTTTGGGACAAGAACCATCGCAGCTCCAACGTCGATGATCGTCGCGCCGCAGGGCCCGCTCGCGGGATGGGCGGAGGCGGCCTGCCGCTCGGCAGCATCCTGGCCATTGCGAGCCGGTTCGGTTGGAAAGGCATCCTGATCGCGGTCGTTGTGATCGGCGCGCTGATGTTCGGCGGCGGCGGCCTGAGCATGTGCTCCGGCGGCGGTGCCCCGAGCCAGCAAGCGACCCCCGAGCAGCAGACGAAGGCGCCTGCCGAGCAGGACGAGCTCGCGAGCTTCATCGGCTTCGTTCTCGACGATGTTCAGAAGACCTTCGGCGAGCAGCTCACGAATTACGAGCTGACGCGCCTGACGCTGTTCCGCGAGTCGGTCAACTCGGCATGCGGCACCGCGAGCGCCGCGGTCGGCCCCTTCTACTGCCCGCTCGACAAGCGCGTGTTCATCGACCTGACCTTCTACGACGAGCTGCGCCGCCGGTTCGGCGCGCCCGGTGACTTCGCGCAGGCGTACGTGATCGCGCACGAGGTCGGTCACCACGTGCAGAACATCCGCGGCAAGCTCGGCAAGGGCGAGGTCAACCAGATCGAGACCGAGCTGCAGGCTGACTGCCTCGCCGGTGCCTGGGCCAAGAGCGCGCAGGAGCGCGGCCTCCTCGAGGTCGGCGACGTCGACGAGGCGCTGACCGCCGCCGCGGCGATTGGCGACGACACCATCCAGCGCAAGACCACGGGCCGCGTCCAGCCCGAGACGTGGACCCACGGCTCTGCAGCGCAGCGCTCGGCCGCGTTCAAGAAGGGCCTGCAGGGCGGCATCTCCGCCTGCGGCATGCGCTAGCTCACTGCTTCGTGACGACCAAGCGCCCGCCCGATGCGGGCGCTTCGCGCGTCAACGGTGCTCCTGGCTCCGTGCTCGTGGCTCGGTGCTCGCCCATGCTCGTGGCTTCGTGCTCGTCACGGTGCTCCGCGTGCTCGCTCCGTGCGCGGCGCCGTCCTCGGGTCAATGCTCGTGGCTCGTGCGCGTGGGGCTCTGCGCGAGAAGCTCGTGCTAGGGGCTGGGTTCGGTTGCTCGGTACGTGCGCTCGGAGTGAGAGCCGCCAAGAACGCCAAGAACGCCAAGCAGAAGCGATCGATGGGACGTGTTCCCACACGTGAGCGTGTGCCACGCGAGCTTGGTGCTCCGCTCGCCGATGGGCACCGGGGCGGGACCACCGTGGCGGGACGCGCGTGTGCGAACGTCTCTGCTCTGCGGTCTCCGAGTCTCTGCGGTTCATCCCTGCTGGAACACGGCCGGGACACCCTACGGAACACGCCCAAGGGCGAAGCCCGAAACGACCTCTGCTTGGCGTTCTTGGCGTTCTTGGCGGCTCACCTTCTGGAACACGCAAGGGAACACCCAAGGGAACACGCAAGGAACACGTCCAAGGGCGAAGCCCGAACCCCTCTGCTTCGTGGCCTTCGTGTCATTCACCGACGCGCGCGTCAGGTACGCAGTCGGTCCGGCGTCAGCACCAGCTTCCCCTTCACCTCGCGGCGCTCGAGACGCTGGAGCGCCTCGGCAGCCGAGGAGAAGGGCAGCACCGCATCGACCGCGGGCTTCAGCTTGCCGTCCGCGATCCAGGCGAAGAGCTGCTCCGCGTGTGCGCGGTTCTTCGCCGGCTCGCGCATCGCAAAGGAGCCCCAGAACACGCCCATGATCTGGCAGCCCTTGAGCAGCACGAGGTTGAGCGGGATCTTCGGGATCTCGCCCGACGCGAAGCCTACGACGAGGTAGCGGCCTTGCCAGGCGGTGCCGCGCAGCGCTGACTCCGCGAGCGAGCCACCGACCGGGTCGTAGACGACGTCGACACCATTGCCGCCGGTCAGCGCCTTGATGCGCTCCTTGAGGTCCTCGGTGACGTAGTTGATCACGTCGGTGGCGCCGTGTTCGCGGCAGAACGCGAGCTTGTCGTCGGTCGAGGCGGCGGCGATCACCCGCGCTCCTGTGAGG
>JACCQV010001138.1 GCA_013813945.1 Deltaproteobacteria bacterium
GCTCAGATCAGGTGCACGAGCCTTCGGCCATCTAACTCTGCTTGGCGTCCTTGGCGTCTTGGCGGTTCCTCCCTCGGGAAACACGTTGCCCGGCACACGACGCCGCACACGACGCGGCTCACTCGAACCGCGACGACCGACCGACCGCCTGCGACTCCACGCACGCTAGGACGGGCAGGGCCCGACGGGGTTCACCTTCGGCGCAGGCGCCGATTCGAACGCCGGGGCCGCACCGGGCGCCGCATCCGACGGTGCATCGGTCGGTGCGGTCGACGCGTCCGCAGGCACACCATCGATCGCGACGATGCCGGCATCGATCCCAGCGGGCGCCGTCTCCTCTGCCGTGAGCGCGCGGAGCGTGCGGAGGGCCTGCTCGAACGGACGGACGTGCGCGGCGCGGCCTTCGTTCGTCGGCGTTGCGAGCACGAGGCTGACCGCGCGATCGGGACCGAGTGCGACTGCCTGGCGGAGGAAGCGCTTGCCGTCGTCGTACTCGAACCAGACAGAGGGCAGACCGCTGATCTCGTTATCGCGTGGGCCGGGCTGAACGGGGCCGACGCGCATCCGCTGCACGGAGAGCTTGCTGCGCAGCGCGCAGGCGTACTTCGACGCGAGTGACTCGGGGCTCGTGCGACACGCGATGGGCCACGAGCAGTAGAGCTCGCGGGTGAATGCCTCGGCGGTCAGGACGATCTGGCCCTCCGGCTGGCTACGCATCATCCACAACAGGAGGCCGGGGTAGCTCGGCTGATCGGTGGCGCGCCAGCCGCGTGGGATCACGAGACGCAGTCGATCAGCGCGCGAGGTGAACACCTGATTCTCGAGCTCGGCGCTCGAATCGCGGACGCGGATTCCGACGACGATCGCCGCGATCGCCCCGAGCAGTGCGAGCGCAGACGCAGCGGCGAAGAAGCGTCGCATCGACGACGAACGTACCCGGCTGTCGACGTGTTGCGGTCGCTGCGTCCATCGATCGGACATCGATCGGACTTCAATCCGGACCTGAACAGAGACCCAGGTAAAAACTTGCGTCTTATCGCCATGGTCTTGTTGACCGATTACATTCACACGAATATTGTGACGATACACCGACGGACACTGGTCTTCCCAGCGCCCCTCGGAATCAGAGACCGCCCGTAGGGGGATTTGCACAGGGAAATGTCGATGCGCTGCTCGCGGGAGCAGGGCGTCGGTAGTGCGAGCGCCACACGTGCGTCTTCAGCAGCCGCGTCGAGGGGGATTCCGTTGTTCACACGTTTTCGAGACAGGTCCGAGGATGCGCTGCCGACGGGAACCGTCGTCCCGTTCCGCGCGCATCGCCGGCCCGTTCTTGCGGACGTCGCGCGCCGCAACGATGACGACGCGCCGGGCGCGAACGCCTCGTCGACGCCCCGGTTCGCGCTGCTCAAGGAAGAGGACCTGCGCGCAGTCGAGGGCACCTACGCCGACGGCATCAGCGCCGTCCAGATCGTCGACGTGTTCACCAGCCGCGGGATCAAGTTCTCCGAGGCGAGCTTCCGTAAGTACGTCCAGCAGGGCCTGTTGCCACGCAGCCGCCGGGTCGGTCGCAAGGGCAAGCACCGCGGCTCGATGGGCGTCTACCCGGCGAAGACCGTCCGCCGCATCAACACCGTCAAGTCGCTGATGGCCGATGGCTACACCATCGAAGAGATCCAGGGGGAGTTCCTCCACTACACGGATCTCGTCGAGGGCGTCGCCGAGCACCTCGCCGAGCTGTGGACGCGCATCTCGACCGATGCGGTTCGCCTCGATCCGAAAGCCAAGCGCGAGCTCGACCGCGAGCTCGCCGATGCCCACCGCGATGGCGACCGCCTGGTCGCGCGTCTCGGCGACATCACGCGACGCGTTGCAGCGCCGCGTACCGACAGCCTCCGTCTTGCCGGCGCCGCGGGGGGCGCCGAAGACCTTCTCTAGACACTCGCACCAAGGGGAATCACATGAGCGACGACAACAACGAAGACAATGATCTCCAGACGGAACTCCCGATCGACGCCGATGACGGCGAGGAGGGTGAGGGTGATAACGACGACGCGGACGGTGACGTGGGGGTCGAGGGCGAGACGCCCGAGATCAGCCGCAAGATCCGCCGCCGCCGCCGCCGCACGCGGCCCCGGAGCAAGACGATCGCGATGAAGCGCCTGACCCGCGAGGAGCTGCGCGTCGGCGCGCTCATGTACCCGCCGGTCGACATCCCGCGCCCGACCACGCGCGCGGAGTGCAAGGAAGAGATGCGGCCGTGCCCCTGGGTCGCCTGCAAGCACCACCTCTATCTCGACATCAATCCCGAGACGGGATCGATCAAGATCAACTTCCCCGATCTCGAGCCGTGGGAGCTCAAGAACACGTGCGCACTCGACGTCGCCGAGCGCGGTGGCATCACGCTCGAGGAGGTCGGTGAGATCATGAACCTGACGCGGGAGCGGATCCGCCAGGTCGAGGTCCGCGGTCTGCTCAAGCTGAAGATGGGTTCTCCGTCACCCGATGAGCTCGGTGCGGAGCTGCTCGCGGCGAAGGCAGCGAACCAGAACTGATCTCTTTCGTGGTACACGCGCCGCATGATCAAGCGCGCGTTGGTGTCGGTTTCCGATAAACGCGGGGTCGTCGAGCTTGCCAGGGCTCTGGCCGACAAGGGCGTCGAGATCCTGTCGACAGGTGGCACCGCCGCGGCCCTCGCAGCCGCAGGCATTGCCGTGAAGCAGGTCTCGGCGCACACGGGTGCTCCGGAGATCCTGGACGGGCGCGTCAAGACGCTGCATCCCAAGATCCACGGCGGACTGCTGGGGCGCGATACGCCGGAGCACGTCGCCGAGATGACCGCGAACGGGATCACGCCGATCGATCTCGTCGTCGTGAATCTCTACCCCTTCGAAGCGACGATCGCGAAGGCAGCGACGACGCTCGACGAGGCAATCGAGAACATCGACATCGGCGGCCCGTCGATGTTGCGGTCGGCCGCCAAGAACCACGAGCGGGTGACGGTCGTCGTCGATCCCGATGACTATCCGATCATCCTCGCGGCACTCGCGGCCGGGGACCTGTCGCCCGGCCAGCGGTTCGCACTCGCGCGCAAGGCGTTCTCGCATACCGCCGCGTACGACGCATCGATTGCCGCGTACCTCTCTTCGATCGACGAGAGCGCCGCACACTCGCGGCACCAAGCTCCGTTGCGGCGCGAGCTTCCGGACACGCTGTCGCTGCAGTGGCGCCGGCTCTACGAGCTGCGCTACGGCGAGAATCCGCACCAGGGCGCCGCGTTCTACGCAGACTCGCGGTCTCCGCTCGAACAGACCAAGTCCGAGCGACCGACGATCGCGACCGCGGAGGTGCTCGGCGGGAAGCAGCTCTCGTACAACAACATCCTCGATCTCGATGCAGCGCTCGGCCTCTGCCTCGAGCTCGCGGACCCGGCCGCCGTCGTGGTCAAGCACAACAACCCGTGCGGCGTCGCGATCGATCGCGATGTTGCCAGCGCCTATCGCCGTGCACGCGAGGCCGATGCGACGTCCGCATTCGGCGGCATCGTTGCCGTCAACCGTGAGGTCGATGCGGATCTCGCGAACCTGCTCGTCGAGACGTTCCTCGAGTGCGTCGTTGCACCCGGCTACTCGGCCGCTGCGCGCGACATCCTCGCCGCCAAGAAGAACCTCCGCCTGGTCGCGGCGACCGGTGCATGGCGAGCTCCGACCGGCGAGGTTGCGTGGTCAGTCCGAACGATTGCCGGTGGCGCGCTCGTCCAGAGCGTCGATCACGGGATGGTCGAGCTCGCAGACGCCAGGATCGCGACGAGACGCACGCCGACCGATGCCGAGCGAGCCGACCTCGCGTTCGCGTGGCGGGTCGCCAAGCACGTCAAGTCCAACGCGATCGTGTTCGCGAAGAATGGCGTCACCGTTGCGATCGGCGCGGGTCAGATGAGCCGGGTCGACTCGGTCCGGATCTGCGAGCGCAAGGCGGGGGTGGGACTCAAGGGAGCGGTCGTCGCATCCGATGCGTTCTTCCCGTTCCGCGATGGACTCGATGTCCTCGCCGAGGCC
>JACCQV010001140.1 GCA_013813945.1 Deltaproteobacteria bacterium
CATCCGTGCCGGCAGGCGTCACGAGGCCGAACCCGACGATGGTCAGCGGTGCACCGGCGAGCAGCCGATCATTGGTGTGGCAGGCGGCGGCGATCAAGCGCGGGCGCGGCCGGGCCACGTGCTCGAGCATCAGCACGCCGACGTCATAGCGATGCGTCCACTCGGGATACGCGCGGGACCACTTGACCGGAATGTGATCGCCGCCGGGCCGCGCAAGGTCGGTCGTGCTGGTGATGACCTCGTACGGATCGATATCGATGCAATGGCCCGCGGTGAGGACGACATCGGGCGCGATCAGCGTTCCGCTGCACCGGCCGTTGTTGCCGATGACGGCGACGACGTCGTTCCATCGACCCTCGGGCACTCGTGTGCCACCGACGATCGGTGTGGGGGGACCGGGTTGCGCGATCGCCGTACTCGCGGCGATGGAGCATGTGATCAGAGACGAGACGACACAGACGAGGGTTCGCGACATGCCGGCCGCGAACAGCAACCCCGAGACCACGGGGTGATCGCAGGATCCCGCGAGGTTGCGCGTGCGTGTCCGACCGGATCTCGGAACTGCGTCCGGTTTGCCGTCGGTGACCGGACACCCAGCCGACTAGCGACGGCGGCGGCGCAGGCCACCGAGCAGCAGCGCGAGGACAACCGCAGCGCCGCCGGTGCCACCGGTGCCGGTCGAGCAGCCGCCCGTGATCTCGCTCGCGACGTACTCTTCGCCACTGCCACCACCCGAGCCGCTACCGCCGCCGTTCTCGTCCTCGGGGTTCGTGACGTCGCCAGCGCAGCTGTCCTTCATGACGGGCTTGCCCGCGGTGGCCTCGATCCACTGGAGGACCTTGTCGGTGCGGACGTAGATGCCGCCGCCGCCGCACGGGGTTGCCGAGTTATCGAGGCCGCGCGAGACCGCGCCGACCACGACCGTGCCGCGCGGGGTGTCGAGATAGACGGGACCGCCCGAGTCGCCGTAGCAGGAGTCGGTGCCGCTGCCGCCCGCGATGAACTCGCCGGCCGGAAGCGCGCCCGCCGAGCAGCCCTTGCCCGAGCTCGAGCAGTCGGCGTCGATGATCGGCGCGCTCGCCTCGCGAAGCGTCGTGTTGTCGCCCTGGCCGGAGGAGTCGGTCAGACCGAAGCCAACGAGGTGGACCATCATGTTGTCCGCGAACGTCTGGAACGTGCAGGCCGCGCCGACGCGGCGAGGCGTGACGCCGACCATCGGTGCGTTCAGGACGATGATGGCGATGTCGTACGTGTTCTCCCAGTTCGGATAGGCAGTGACCGACTTGACGGTCGCGCGGACGCCGCCGGTTCCGTTGTAATTGGTGGTGTTCGCGATGACGGTCGTCGGAGCCGGGTCGGCGCAGTGGCCGGCCGTGAGGACAACGTCGGGCGCGATCAGCGTGCCGGTGCAGGATCCCTGCGCCGAGAGGACGGCGACCGCATCGGGCCACTTGCCGGTCGGAACCGCAGTTCCGTTGATCACCGGGGTCGCGCTGTAGTCGGGGCGATTCATGTCGAGAGCGCTCGAGCTCGTCTCGGCGACCGCGGTGGACGTCAGGGCGAGCAGCGCGGCGATCAGCGTTCTCGTCATGTGCGAGGTCTCTGAAGCAGCTGCCGTGCCGTACTCCGATCCAAGGACTTGGAAATCTTTGAGCTTCTCCCGCTGCACACCTCGTGCAGGGAAATGCACTACCTCGTGGCCAAGTGTCTGTATTAGGAGGTGTTCTAGGTGTAGGTGGCTGGGACACTGCCCCCCACCAGCACTCCTCGCTCTCAGCCGTTGTCGCAGGCCACTCCGAACGTCGACGGTCGCCAATCTGAGCGAGCTGATCCATGACGGTGCGCAATCGCCCGACGTAGCGCGCTGCCTCGCCTGGCTCGCCCTTGACACCGATACCTAACAGCCCTATGCCTAGAGCTGTGAGGTCTCCGAAGCCTGCTGAGCGGATCGCGAAAGATCTGATCGCCGCGTCGGCGACCGCGCTCGTGCTGTCGATCCTCAACAAGGGTGACAGCTACGGCTACGCGATCATCCAGGAGGTCCGCGAGCTCTCGGGCGGCCAGCTCGAGTGGTCCGAAGGCATGCTGTATCCGGTCCTCCATCGCATGGAGGATCAAGAGCTGATCGAATCGTTCGAGGAGCGCGGCGAGAACGGTCGCAAGCGCAAGTACTACCGGTTGCGGCCCGACGGCCGCCGCGCGCTCGCGGAGGAGCGCCGGCAATGGGACGTCGTGCATGCGGCCCTGACCAAGGCGTGGAGGACTGCATGAGCGACGAGCATGAGATCGAGGCTGCGATCACCGCGTACCGCGCGCAGCTCGAGGCCGCAGCCGAGATCGGCAGGAGCGACCTCGCCGAGATCGAGGATCATCTGCGCGAGCTGGTTCGCGAGCTGCGCGAGACCGGGATGCCGGTCGGCGCCGCGGTCGTCGAGGCTGCGCATCGGCTCGGGGAGCCCGCAGCACTCGCGCGCGAGCATGCCCGCGTGCGCTCTGCGTTCGGCGCGAAGTTGTCGCGTGCCCGCGCGTGGAGCGCGACTGCGCTCGTGGTTATCCAGATCGGTCTCGCGCTTGCCTTGTTCAACGGCCCCGAAATCCCGGTGTTCTTCGTCACCACTCTCGTCCTGCCCGCGATCGTCGTGATCGGCCTGGCGGCCAGGCTGACCTGGGCCCGCGCGCTGATCGTCGGGATGTCGAGCTACGCACTGCTCGAACACGTGATCTACCTCGTGCTCCTGCGCAACGAAGTGTGGGGAGAGAACCCCTGGGTCACGGCGGCGTTCATGGTGATTTCGCTCGGGACGTTTGCGTTCGTCGCCCCGTGGAGGCGGGGCGAGATCACACAGGCTGGCGCCGCGCTGGTGGTGCTGTTCGCAGCGTTTTCCGCCGCAAGCTCCTCGTTTGGATTCGGGTACACCGGCTCGCTCGATGTGATGCTGCTGCCGTACGCCGCGCTATCAGCGACGATCATCAGTGGCTGCGGGATCGTGTTGCGCGCGCGCTGGGCCGCGATCTCCGCGGGCGCTGCTTCGGTGTTCCTCCTCGGGTGCTGGCTCCAGCTCGCGGACTCCCTGTTCGACTACGACTCATCGTGGGCGATCCGTGGAGCTCTGCTCGGTACGCTCGGCCTTGGTGTGATCGCGGCGGCCGGCACGGCCGTGCTGTCATGGCGCACGGCGCGAACGAAGCTCGGGACGCTGCGTAGCGTTCTGTCCTGACGAGCCGAGCGCAGTGCGCAGACGCTCGGCGGAATGCCAGGTGTTCGAGCGCTGGCGCCCCGATGCCGAATGGACGCACGTCGTCTGCGATGTCTACGCGGTCCAATCGCGCGGCAACAGCCGTCCATGACGGGCACGCCGGCTGCACGAGGTCCGGTCATGAAGCGCAACGAACGGGACCCAGGGCAGCCGATCCATCCCGTGCTCCTGGGCGCCCCGCTCGCCCTGTTCGTGGCAACGATCGCGCTCCAGCTCGCACTCCTTCAGACGGGGAACACCTTCTATTTCCGCGCCGCGATGATCGCGAACATCACGGGCGTCGTGATCGCGATGATCGCCGTGATTCCCAACGCGACCGGCGTCAAGCACGCAGTCGCCAACTCGCTCACCGTCGCGTTGTTCGCGGCCAGCAGCGTCCTCCTGTTACGTAGCTACAGCACGGGCGACCTCTACGTACATCTTCCCCTCGCCCTGGGAATGATCGGCATCGTCGCGATGGCGTCCGCCGCGACCCTCGGTTACGCACTCCCCGATGTTCTCCGCTCGACGCGTTCATCGCGTGCGCTTGCTCGTCGCAACCTTGGCGCTCCGCTCACCACTGAACTCTGAACGACCATAACCGACCGCGTTTTCGACTTAGGCTTAGTTCGCTTCTGTTCCGCCGCACGTCACGTTGGGTCTGTGGACCCTCTCTGTGGCGTGCGGCGTTTTTTATGGTCGTGGCGCGGTTGATTCGCGCGCGCCGTGACCAGATCCTCGCCGCATGTCGGTTGGGTTCCTCGCGCGGGTGTGCCTTCTGGTCTCGATCGGGTGTGGTTCGACGCGCGTGGACACGATTCCGACGCAGCGCTACTACGCGTACACCGTCGCCGGTGAGTCATCCCTCGACCGAGAACCGCCTCCCAACGCACCGGGCAAGGCGCTCTCCGCGATCAAGAAGCTCAGGCGCGTCGCCTTCGTGCCGCCCGACACCTGCCTCGACATGCGCGCCGCGGAAACCTCGACCACGGTCGACAAGCGGGTGCTTCGCATGGAATGCGGCGTCACGATGTCCGAGATGGAACGCGAGGCGGAGAAGGTCGGCTTCGATGTCGTGACCTGGCAGTCGCTCAAGGGGGAGGCCCGGCCGCTCGAACAGGCCAAGCAGCTCAAGATCGAGCTGTTGTTCGAGGTCAACGAGCTCGACGTCATCGCGGAGTCCAATCGCTCGTCGTCGGTCGAGTTCAGCTACTTCTCCGGCGAGGGCTCGGGCCCGGTACAGCCGCTGCAGGTCACCGAGAGCGACAACGAAGCCTGCAAGGCGTATCACGCGCGTGCCGCACCCGGCGTCAGCGGAATGACGAGCGTCCTCGATCTGAAGATGGTGCAGGTCTCGACCGGCTCGGTGTTGTGGAGCTATCGCCACGTCGAGAACGCGACCGCAGCCGCAGCTTCGTCGTTGATCCGATTCCCCATCAATGCGCGGCAGGAGATGCGAACGAGCAAGCCGTGGTGGCCGTGGCTCGTGTTTGGCGGCGGTCTCGCCCTGATCGCGGCGATCCCCGACGATCCCCGCCCCGGTGCCGCGATCGCAGCCGGTGGCCTCGGCGCCGCGATCTTCTGGCCGCGCAGCACCAAGCCAGTCGGTGATCGCGTGTACGAGCCGGTCTCGGCGGTGCTGTGCCGCCGCCCGCACATCCAGGATACGCCGGTTCCGGTGGGTCCCGCGCAGCCCGTGGTGTCCAACACGTTCCGCTCGCAATCCAAGATCAACACCAACGATGTCACCGAAGAGCGCCGTCGCATGCTGATCAAGAAGTCCGTGCGGATCTTCATGAAGCAGCTGACCGTCGAGGAATGAACCAAGCGTGCAGCTCGCGTCGACGATCCGCGGTGTCAGCTATCGCTTCGCCTCCGTCAAGGAAGTGCTCGCGAAGGCGAACCCACCGAAGAGCGGCGATGACCTCGCCGGGGTCTCGGCGCGCGATGCCGTCGAGCGGGTGGCAGCCCGCGCCGTCCTCGCGAACATGACGCTGCGCGAGCTGCGCGAGAACCCCGTCGTTCCGTACGAGCTCGACGAGCTCACCCGGACCGTCGAGGACGAGCTCGACGAGCAAGCGTACAAGGCGATCGCGCACCTCACCGTCGGCCGGTTCCGCGAGTGGCTGCTCGCGATCGAGACGACCGGTGCGACGATGCGAGCGGTCGCCCCCGGCTTGACGCCGGAGATGGCCGCCGGGGTGTGCAAGCTGATGTCGAACTTCGATCTAATGACGGTCGGCGCCAAGTGCCTGGTCGTCGTTCGCGCGAACTCGACGCTCGGCCTCCCCGGCCGCCTGTCGTCTCGCTGTCAGCCCAACCATCCGACGGATGACGTCGAGGGAATCATCGCATCGATGCGCGAGGGGCTGTCGTACGGATGCGGAGACGCCGTGATCGGCGTCAACCCTGCGACGGATACCGCGCAGTCGACCGCGGAGATCCTCACGGCGATCGACGAGGTGCTGAAGCGCAACGGGTGCCCGACCCAGCACTGCGTGCTCTCGCACGTCACCGTCCAGATGAAGGCGCTCGAGCTCGGCTGTCCGATGGACCTGATGTTCCAGTCCGTCGCCGGCACCGAAGCCGCGAACAAGGCGTTCGGGATCAGCGTCAAGCTGCTCGACGAGGCATGGGATCTGATGAAGGCCAAGGGTTCGACGAAGGGCCCGAACCGGATGTACTTCGAGACCGGTCAGGGCTCGGCGCTGTCGTCCAACGCGCACCACGGTGCCGACCAGGTCACCATCGAGGCGCGCGCGTACGGACTGTCGCGTCGCTACAAGCCGTTTCTCGTCAACACCGTCGTCGGCTTCATCGGCCCCGAGTACCTCGAGAACGGGCCGCAGATCTCGCGCGCGGCTCTCGAGGATCACTTCATGGGCAAGCTGCTCGGCCTGCCGATGGGGTGCGACGCGTGCTTCACCTATCACGCGACGATGACGCAGGACGAGCTCGAGAGCTTGAAGGTCCTCCTCGGGATCGCCGGCTGCACCTATCTGATGTCACTGCCGGTCGGCGACGACATCATGCTGAACTATCAGTCGACCAGCTATCACGACATTCCGACGCTGCGCCGGCTCGTCAACAAGCGGCCGACGCCTGAGTTCGACGCGTGGCTCGACGCCAAGGGCATCTGGCGCGGCGATGGCCCGGGTCCGAAGTTCGGCGACGTCCAGGCGATCCGGTAACTACGGCGCGAGCGCCAGGTACGCGGCGCCGTCCCACATCAGATCGAGGTTCGCGTCGACGTGGCCGTCGTAGGCCGTCGTCTCGTCCGACCTGATCGTGTCGCCCTCGCAGGTGACGAAGCCTTGCTCGCCGACATCGGAGTGGCCCCACGTGAAGCGACTCTTCGTGTCGTCGTGCGCAGCGAACGTGATGTGCCAGTGGCACAGCGCAACGCCGTCGGGCGTCAGCCCGCACTCGCCCTGGTCGACGGAGCGAAACGTCGTGCCCTCGAGGTCCGAGCACGCTCCGGTCCGCGTGACCACCGTCGGGTCCTCGTGCGGTAGCTCATCCATGCAGCCCGTGAGCAGCACGGCAAAGACCCAGACGGCGCGCATGGTGGATATTGTAGCGAATCGCGAGGCCGAACGGGAGGCGGTTTACACAGGTCCGGCAGTTGCGCGCAGTTGGGCTGCATGGTCACGTAAGGTCGCCGTGAGCCGGACCCGCCAGCTTATGGATGCGCTTCGCGATGAGATCGGGAGCAGCGATCCCCTCCCGCCGATCCCGCCCATGCCGGTGGTCCCCGCGCCGCCAGAGCGCGTCTACACACCGCGACCCGAGAAGAGCGCGTTCGCCGAGCAGGCCGCGCGTCACACGACGGCGTTGCTCGGGATCGGGCATGTCGGCACCCGCTACGCGACCAACGTGGTCCTGCAGTTCCAGGCCGAGCTCGCGGTCGCGCACGCCGCTGTCGGCGCTGAGCTCCCCGACGGCTGGGCCGAGCAGAACGGCTTTGTCGGGGTGAGATCCCGCGTGACCTCGCATCGCGAGTTTCTGCTTCGCCCGGATCTCGGGCGCAGGCTCGACGAGGCATCTCTCGAGATCGTGCGGACGCGATGCACGAAGGGCATCGACGTGCAGGTGATCATCGCGGATGGCCTCTCGGCCGTCGCCTGCATGCAGACCGGCAAGGCGCTGCACGATGCTGTCGTTCGCGCGTGCACCGCTCGTGGCCTCAGTGTCGGAACGCCGATCGCGGCGCGGTTCGCGCGGGTGTGGCTCGAGGACGAGATCGGGCAGGAGGTCGGCGCGAAGGTCGCGATGATCTTGCTCGGCGAGCGGCCGGGCCTCGGCACGGGGGATGGGCTCTCGGCATACGTCGTCCACGCGCCGAAGATCGGCAACACCGACGGCGATCGAAACATGATCTCGAACATCCACCTCCGCGGCATCGTCCCCGACGACGCGGCGGAGCGACTTGCAGCGCTTGCGCAGGCGATGATCGCGCAGCGGTGCAGCGGTGTGACTCTCGATCTCGGCCGTCTCGGTGAGGTCACGGGCGGCCGCGGCTATCGCGCACCGCAAGTTCGCCAACGGCTGGTGGAGTCGTGATCCTCGAGCGGATCATCCCGACGGTGCTGTCGGTCCGACGACTCCAGCGCGCGGATCCGAAGCTGATCGAGGCGTACGGCGGCGACCCCGACAAGCACACCGCGCTCGGGCTGGTGACCTGCGATCAGGATGACGCGATGTACGTCGCACTCGACGAGGCGACAAAGCAGGCGCCGGTCGACGTGATCTTCGCGAAGAGCTTCTACGCGGGCGCTGCGCACGCGAGCGGCCGGCTTTCGGGAGAGATCCTCGGCGTGATCGGTGCGCGCGATCCCGAGGAGATCGACGAAGGACTCGACGCACTGATCCGGTGTCTGCAGCACGACGCATGCTTCTACGACGCGGATGGCAAGCGCACGGTGACCGTGTTCCCGCACGTCATCGCATCGCTCGGCGAGTACCTTGCGAAGGAAGCCGGCCTCGCGGTCGGCACGCCGATGGCGTATCTCGTCGCACCGCCGCTCGAAGCGACGATCGGGCTCGATGCAGCGCTCAAGGCCGCCGAGGTCCGCGCGGTGCGGATCACGGTGCCGCCAACCGAGACCAACTTCGCGTGTGCGTGGCTCACCGGTGATCTCGATGCGTGCGAGGCGGCCGCGGTCGCGTATGCCGCTGCGGTCGTCGACGTCGCCGGCACCCCGAAACGCTGAGAATCTAGACCGCCGTGGTGCCGAGCCCGGTGCGCTCGACCGCGAGCGCGACGCGGAGCAGCGCGGTCTCGCTGCCGAGGTCACCGACGAACATGATCGAGAGCGGCCGCCCACGATCGTCGACGCCACTCGGCACGGCGATCGCCGGGAGGTCGCACAGGTTCGCGAGAGGCGTGAATGCGCCGAGCGCACGGAGCAGAACGACGCTCGTCTGGTTCGCAACGAGCGCCCGGGTCAGTGCGGGTGGCGGGATCGCCGTCGTTGGCATCGCGAGGATCGGCGAACGCTCGAGCACGCGTGCGGTCGCCGCTTTCAGCGCATCGCGCTGGGCGACCAGCCGAGCCACATCGCGCGCCGAGAAGGATCGTCCGAGCGCCACGCTCATCAATCCGCCCGGCGACTTCGTGCGCTCGGCGAACGGCCCCGTCGACAGCTCGTGGGCTCCCGTCATTCCGCCGAGGAACGTCACCGACTCGAAGCCGGGTAACGCGACGCGGTCGATACCAGCTCCGAGCGCCGCGAGCATCCGCACGAACGCCGCGCGAATCGAGTGGGCCACATGCACCGGCTCGGCGAACAGCGGGACACCGATCCGTTCGGGCACCCACGGCGTCAGGGTCTCGATCGGCTCGCCGACCATCACCTGCCACAGCCGCGCGCAGTCATCGACCGTACGCGTGATCGGACCGACCGCATCGAGCGAGCGAACCGGGCTGCGGATGCCCTCGCGCGGCAGCCGCGTCCGGCTCGGCTTGAGGCCGACGAGTCCGCAGAACGCGGCCGGGATCCTGACGCTGCCGAGACCATCCCCGCCGACCCCGTACCGAGC
>JACCQV010001150.1 GCA_013813945.1 Deltaproteobacteria bacterium
GCTGACGACGGGGCTCGTCGGCGCGCTGTGGCAGCTGCGCGAGATCACCGCGCTGCTCACCGCGGCGAAGGGCACGGCGGCAGTCGACAAGCTGATCGCCATGGGCAACCGCGCGCTCCAGCTCCGCCTCGTCGCCGCGGCGCTCACGACGAATCGCTACGACGTCAAGCCCGTGGATCTCGGCCGCGCATGGGACTCGGTCGCGGTCGGTGAGTACAAGAACGTGGCACGTGCGCAGGCGGCCCAGGGCATCGCGAATCGCGGCGCGCTCGACCTCGCCGCCGACCGCGTCGCCGCACTGATCGCCGACCTCGACCTTCGTGCGCGGCCGCCGCACCTCGATCAGTTCGCGTATCAGATCCAGCAGTCGCGGCGCGGCCCGGCGGGTTGGCAGATGATGTGGTCGCAATGGCGCGATCGCGTGCTCGCTGGAACGAGCATCGATCACGTGATGTCGTTGATCGGGGTCGCGGCGTACAACCGCACCGATCTCATCCCGATCCTCGCGCGGGCGGCGGAGCTGTCCACCGGTGATGTCGACACGCAGGTCCAGCTCGCGCGCCTCGCCGTGCAGTACGGGCTGAACGCGTGGGCCGAGGCGCTGATCCAGCCGCTGCTCAAGACCCAGGCGACGCGCGAGCTGTTGCTGCTCGCGGCGCAGTTCGCACAAGGCCAGGGCAAGCTCGCAGATGCGCTCGCGTACCTCGAGGCCGCGCAGACCGCGGGTGGCGACGACGCGGTGGAGATCTCGACGATCCGTGCCGAGCTGTCACGCATCCTGGCGGTTGCGCGCGACCTGGCGCAGCAGTCGACGGGCGCCGCGCGCACCGCCGTCGTGAAGCGTGCGATGACATGGGGCACGCGGTGGCGGGCGATCGATCCGGGTAATCCAGACATCGATCGTCAGCTCGGCGAGCTGTTGCTCTCGGTCGGCGACAAGCAGGAGGCCTGGCGCCAGCTCTCGAGTGTGATCGAGCGCGATCCGATGTCGGGTACCGGCTACACGACCGTGGCCGAGGCCTTCGAGAGCCAGGGCCGCGTCGAGGATGCGCTCACGTACTGGCAGCAAGCGATCGTGATCGATCAGACGAACCCGACGCCGCGGCTGCGCAAGGCCCAGGCTCTGATCGCGCTCGGCCGCACGACCGAGGGCGACGCGCTGCTCTCCGATATCGCGAACACGAAGTGGCACGACATCTGGGGCAGTGTCTCGTATCAGGCGAAGTACCTGCTCGAGCGTGGGAAGCTGCAGGCACCGCGGTAGTACCCCTCGTCGCCTCGCGCAGCTCCGAACAGGAGCCGACCATCTCGGAGGGTTGTATCGTCTGGGCGGCAGCCCGCCCGAAAGGCTCGTGCTGCTAGAGTGCGTGCGTGCCGACCGACGGAGAGATCGAGCTCGCGTTCTACGAGAAGTTTTTGTGGAGCAAGGGCGTCGAGCCGTATCCGGTGCAGGAGCAAGCGTTCACGCACATCTTCGCGCGCAAGAGCCTGCTCGTCACCGTTCCGACGGGCACTGGAAAGACGCTGATGGCGAAGGCCGCGTTGTATGCGGCACTCGCTCGCGGTGAGCGCGCGATCTACACGACTCCGCTGCGCGCCCTCACCGAGGAGAAGTACCGCGAGCTGTGCGCCGACTTTGGCGACGAGAACGTCGGGTTCGCGACCGGGGACTACAAGGTCAATCGCGAGGCGCCGATCCAGGTCGAGGTCGCCGAGATCCTGTGGAACCGGATCGTGGCCGAGAAGCACGTGGCTCCCGCGGAGATCGTGGTGATGGACGAGGGCCACTACTTCAACGACCCCGAGCGCGGCTATGTCTGGGAGCAGTCGATCATCGGTCTCGATCCGCGAACGCAGCTCGTCGTGCTGTCGGCGACCGTCGGTCGGCCCGAGCAGTTCACGCACTGGGTCGAGCTGACGCGGCGATTGCCGATGGAGCTGGTCGACTCCCGCGACCGCAAGGTCCCCCTCGTCCACGAGTTCCGCGAGGAGATGATGATCGACACGGTGCGCGAGCTGGCGCACTCGGGCGACGTGCCCGCGATCATCTTCGTGTTCGGCCGCGAGCAGTGCTTCGAGGTCGCACGCCTGGTCAAGTCATGCCGGCGGTTCACGACCGACGAGGAGAAAGCGAAGATCGAGGAGCTGTGCGGTGCCGCCCTGCTCGAGTCCGGGGTCGCGCGCGAGCTCAAGCCGCTCCTCGCCCACGGCATCGGGATCCATCACGCCGGGATTCTGCCGCGCTACAAGCAGCTGGTCGAGCAGCTCGCGCTCGAGCGGTTGATCAAGTTCGTGGTCTCGACCGAAACGATCGCCGCGGGCATCAACCTGCCGGCGAAGACAGTCGTGTTCCCGGCGCTGCGCAAGTTCATCAAGAAGGAGGCGCGACTCATCACCGCGGCCGAGTACCACCAGATGGCGGGCCGAGCAGGGCGCCCTCAGTTCGACGATCGGGGCCTCGCGATCACGCTCGCGCCCGAGGAGGTGGTCAGCGACATCAAGAAGGAGCTCAAGGACGGGGCGAAGCGTCCGGCGTTCGACGCCGAGCGGATCAAGAAGGGTGTCTACAACCGGGCGCGCAGCGATGCGCAGCGCAAGGGCGACATCATCTGGACGCCGGAGATTCACGCCGAGCTGGTCGCGGGCCAGCCCGCGGAGCTGCGCAGCAAGACCAAGATCACCGCGGAGCAGGTCCTCGCGATCGGGCTGCCGGATCTCGCGGAGAAGGGCCTGCCGGGCAGCGCCGAGGCGGTACGCATGGCGGAGGCCGAAGCCTCGCTGCCGCCGTCGATGCGGCTCGACATCGTCACCGTGATCGACAACCTCTTGCTGACCGACCGCGAGCGCAAGGAGATGCACAAGGTGCTCGCGCAGCTCGTCGACAACATGAAGGCGATGGGCGTGCTCGACGAGCACGGCACCCAGGTCTCGGGCGAGATGATCCGGAAGCTCCAGGGCATGGACGCGCTCCTGATCTTCTACATCCTCTACAACCACCAGCTCGAGTACGTCGAGCTGCGTGAGCTGGTCGAGTATCTGATCGATCACGACATCATCCAGCGCCAGCTCGATCGCAAGGGCGAGGACGCGAAGCGCGAGTGGATGAGGACCAAGCTGCGCGAGATGCGCGAGACGAACGGGCAGGTCACCTGGGAGGACGTCGAGGCGGAGTGGGAGAAGGCGAACCCGCGCGTGCCGACCCGGATCGAGCTGCTCCACCAGGAGTTCTCGAGCAAGATTCCGCACCCCGAGCTCCACGGCGGCAAGAAGCCGAAGACCACCTGGGCGCAGCTCGAGGAGAGCGGCCTGACGTTCCTGGAGTTCTCGGACAAGCATGGTCTCGAGCACGAGGAGGGGAATCTGTTCTCCTACCTCATTCGTGTGATGAACTTCGCACGCAAGCTCGGCGAGGCCAGCGGGCTGGCGGAGCTAGACGACATGGCCGAGCGCGTCCAGCGCTTGCTGGCCCGCGTGGACGTCCGGCTCGTCGACGACAAGAAATGGGACGGCTCGTTTCGTTGATCGCTTGATCGGGTACCATCGATCCCGGTGAGCCCCGGCAACAGTGGTCAACAAGCAGCGGCCGGCGATCCGCTCTATACGATCGTCGAGCTCGACTTCAAGACCAAGCAGCATCGCAAGCTGACGCTCGACGAGTTTCGCCAATCGATGACAGACGGCAAGTTCGTCTGGATCGACGTCGACGTCGCGAACATCGAGGAGGCGCGGAAGCTACTCCCGAGCTTCGAGGGGATGTACGAGCCCGAGATCATCGAGGATGCGCTGACCCGCGAGCCCGCGACCCAGATCGGCCGCTACGACGACTTTCTTCACCTCGTGCTCTCCGGCTGCCGCCTCGCCGGTCACAAGTTCGACCTGGAGCGGGTCGACGTGATGATGGGCGAGCTCTTCATGCTGACCCTGCACAGGGGCCAGCCCGTGTTCCTCGAGGCGGTGCGCAAGCAGTACATCGCCGACTTCGTGCGGTTCGCGCAGAGCCCGAGCTTCCTGCTCTACGAGCTCTGGGATCACCTGATCGATAACTACCTCTCCGTGCACAAGCGGTTCGAGGAGCGCGTCGAGGAGGTTCAGGCAAGCCTCAGTGGCGAGGTCGAAGACAAGGTGTTCGCGGAGGCATCGGAGCTCGGATCGGACCTCCTCCATCTCCGCAAGGTCGTGCTGCCGGCGCGCGCGGTGCTGACC